>NZ_VIGC02000018.1 GCF_006569185.2 Litorilinea aerophila
CATCAACCGGGACCCGGTGGACGGCGTGCTGCTGGAGACGTGATGGCCTGCCCACACCCAACCACTAGTACAGTCTGGCGTCAATACCACGGCAGAAATTCCGGGTGCCCTTTGGGCGCGCTCCCTCCTCTGGTGGAAACCATCGGCGAATTTCTGCCGGGATTTACGAACGCCAGCCCTGCCCTTTGCCCATGAATTCAGTCAACCGCTCCGCCGTGCGCCTGGGCTTCTGGGCCGTCCTCCTGCTGGGCGTCTTCGCCTGGGCGCCGGCCACCTACCCCGGCTACTGGAAAAGCCTGGAAGGCTTCGTGCCTGTCTTCAACGTGGAGGCGTCCAGCGCCATCGCCAGCGTGGCCACCGTGCCGGACCTCTGGCGGGGGACCGGCCGGGCCGCCTTCCTCCTGGCCCAACCCCTCCTGCTGATGGGGGTGAGCCCGGTGGCTGCGGTCCGGGCCCTCTTCATCCTCGCCTTCCTGCTGGGGGGGCTGGGCGTCTATATCTGGCTGGAACCCCGGCTGGGGGACCGGGCGGCCGGGCTGGCGGGCCTGGCCTACATGCTCCTGCCGCCCCTGCTGGCCACGGTCTACGTGCGGGGCAGCCTGGGCGACGCCCTGATCGCCGGCCTCCTGCCCCTGGCCCTGGCCGGTACCGCCATCTACGCCGAGAGCCGGGCCCCCAGCGCCGCAGCCATCGGCGTGCTCAGCATCCTCTGGATGTGGCGGATCCAGGCCGGCCTGGCTGTCTTCGCCACCCTCCTCCTCCTGCTCTACGCCCTCCTGGTGGAACGCCATCCCCTGGCCGGGCTGGTGGTGGCCGTCAGCGGCGCAGCCGGGCTGGTCAGCCTGGTGCCCCTCTGGGCCGTTCAGGCGCCCCCGGTGGAACCCTTTGGTCAACACTTCCTCTACCTCCACCAGCTTCTGGTGGGCCAGTGGACGGTGGCCCCCAGCGTGGCGGGGTGGCAGGATCGCTACCCCTTCCAACTGGGCTTCGCGGTCTGGGGACTGGCCTCGGTGGGCTTCTGGCTCTGGCGGGTGGACCGGGTACGCCTGCCCCTGGCCCAGTGGCGCCGCCTGCTCCTCTTCAGCTTCGGCGGTGCGGCCATTCTGCTGGGCCTGACCCTGGGCATCAGCCAGCCCCTCTGGGAGTGGACCCGGGCCAGCCGCCTCCTGAGCTACCCCTGGCAGCTACTCATTGTGGCGGCCCCGCTCCTGGCGGTGGTCACCGCCAGCGCCGTGGCCCTCAGCCCGGTCTTCCAGCGCCCTCTCCTGTGGACGGCCCTGGTCGCACTGGTGGTGCTCAGCAGCTACCCCTACCTGACCGCGGACTACACCCGCTATCAGCCGCCAGAGCGGCCGGTGGCCATCGTGGGCGAGCGCCAGGAGCTGGTGCTCCTGGAGGCCCACCTGACCCAGGATCCCCGACACGCCGTGGCCGAGCTGTCGGTGACCTGGCAGGTGCTGCATCCCCTCGCCTTCGACTACAACGTCTTCTTCCAGGCCCTGGCGCCGGGAGAAAACGGCCTGCACGTGGTGGCCCAGCTGGACACCCAGCCCCTCCAGGGCAAGCGGCCCGCCACCACCTGGCAGGTGGGGGAAATTCTGGAGGATCACTACCGCCTGGACTTGAGCCAGGTGGCCGATCTGTTGCAGGAAGATCCCGGCCGCCTCCAGTTCTACTTCGGCTACTACGACTGGCGGGACGGCAGCCGCCTGCCGGTGGACGGGGGCATCGATGATAAACTGGTATTCCATGGCGAACGATAACCCGCGAGACTCGGCTGCGGCCAGGCCTGTCCAGCCCCAGCCATCATCATCCGCCCGCCTGGGGGAGAGCACGGTCCTGCCCCTCTGGCGGGACAGCCTCTTCTGGTTGACCCTGGCCTTGAGCCTCTTTGCCGTGGCGCCCTTCATGTTGCCCGGCTACTTCTGGGGCGCCAACGACGCGCGCCACCACGTCTACTTCCTCTTCGAGTTCGACCGCCTGGTCCAGGATGGCATCTGGTGGCCCCGCTGGAGCCCAGACTTCGCCTTTGGCTACGGCTACCCCTTTTTCAACATCTACGCGCCCCTGAGCCACTTCCTGGCCGAGCTCTTGCTGCACTTCGGCGGCCTCAGCTACACCGCCGCCATCGAATCCGTCTTCGGATTGAGCGTGGTTGCCAGCGCGGCGGCCATGTATGCCTTCGTCCGGGACTGGGGGAGCCGCCACATGGCCGTGGTGGCGGCCCTGGTCTATGTCTACGCGCCCTACCATCTGCTCAACCTCTACGTGCGGGCCAACCTGACCGAAAGCATGGCCCTGGTCTGGCTGCCCCTCTGCCTGTGGACCGTCCGTCAGGCCACGCTACGGCCCTCCTACGGCTGGTTCCTGGGGGTGGCCCTCAGCTTCGCCGGGCTGATGCTCACCAGCAACCTGGTCTTTGTGCTCTTCAGCCCCTTCCTGGGGCTCTACCTGGCGCTGCTGGGCGCACGCCAGGCCAGTGGGGTGGGAGGCGCTCCCCGGGTGCGTGCCGTCGGGGCGTGGCTGGGCCGCTGGATCCGGCAGGTGTGGGTGCCGGGCCTGGGCCTGGCCGCCGGCCTGGGCTGCAGCGCCGTCTTCTGGCTGCCCATGGCCCTGGAACGCCAGTACGTGCGGGTGGACCAGTGGTTTGATGGCCGCTACGATTTTCGAGGCCATTTTCTCTACTTTTTCCAGCTCTTCAGCCCCCGCTGGGGCTTCAAGGCCAGCATCCCCGGTCCCGACGACCTCATGGGCTTCCAGCTGGGCCCGGTCCCCCTCATCCTGGCCGTGGTGGGGGTGATCCTGGTGTGGCGCCAGGTCCCTTCCCTGCGCGGCGAGATCGCCTTTTGGGCCGGCGTCGGCCTGGTCACCACCCTGTTGACCCTGCGCTGGGCCGCGCCCCTCTGGGACCTGCCCCTGCTGGGGACCTTCCTGGGCTTTGCCCAGTTCCCCTGGCGCTGGTTCAGCGTGACCCTGGTCTGCCTGAGCCTGCTGGCCGCCCTGCCGTTGCATCCGGCTCTGGGCGGCGGGGGGACGTCCCTGCGGCTGAATCTGCCCCTGCTGGCGGTCATCCTCCTGGTGCTGCTGGGCAGCTATCCCCTGCTGCGGGTGGAGATCGTGCCGCCGGCCGAAGGGCCGGTGGGGCTGCCCGCGCTGATGCGCTTCCAGCAATCGTCCGACGAGATGACCGGCAGCACCGCCTGGGTGAAGGAGATCCCCACCTGGAGCCCCATGGCAGACGAGTACATCAGCCGGGAGAAGGCGGGCGAAGCGGTGACGCCGGTGGCCTCCATGGTGGACTATACCACCCTCAACTACAACCGGGAGACGGGCTTCGTGGTGAATTCCGAATCCCGCAGCAGCATCCACGAGGAGGTCTGGTATTGGTCGCCCCTGCCGGGCCGACGCATCGTCTTCAACCAGTTCTACTATCCCGGCTGGCGGGCCTATCTGCTGGACGGCAAACACGGCAAGCCGGTGCGGGAGCTGCCCATCGTGCCGGAGGGGTGCCTGCCCCCGGGGATGTCGCCGCCGAAGGGTGAATACGCGATGCCCTGCCCGCCCCTGCCCCCCGGCACGGACGATCTGGTGAACCTGGCCGAGGAGCCCACCCGAACCGACAGCACCCTGGGTCGGATGACCGTGCCGGTGCCCCCGGGGGAGGGCTACGTGCTGCTGCGATATGAAGATACGCCGCCGCGGACCATCGGTAAATTTATCTCTCTGGCAACTTTCGTTATACTGTTGTTGACAGGTGTGTTGACAGGTGTATTGTCAGGCGTGTTGTCAGACAGCGGACGCCCCTTGGGGCGGCAATGGATCCATCGACGATGACAGAGACAACCCACGTGCAGCACGAACCCGGCCAGATGGGCCCGGACAGGACACGGCTTCCCGCCGCGCTCCCCCAGTCGGAGCCGTTGTCCGAAGGGACGGCGGTGGCGCCAGAGGCGCCGGAAGTCATGCTTCGGCTGCCCATGATCGTGGAAGATGAAGTCTGCGAGCTCTCCATGCGCTACGGCACGCCCATCCGCCGGACCTATCATGTGGTGGCCGATGATTACATCTACACCTATCGCTGGCGCAAGGACCTGGATCGCCGGGCCGAAGTGGTCTTTGTGCTCCAGGAGCCGGCAGGCCGCATCTGGGTGCACGCCAAGCCCCACTATCCGGCCCGCCTCTACCGGCTGCCTTCTGGAGGGATCCACTGGCACGAGCGGGTGGAGGACGCCCTCTTCCGGGAGATCGAGGAGGAGACCGGGCTGTCGGTCTACCTGGAGCGCTTCCTGGGGCTCATCGAGTATCGCTTCCACCGGGGCACCTCCACCGTCCAGTTCGCCAGCTACATCTTTCACCTGCGTTGTGAGGAAGGCGTGCCGGTCTGTCATGCCAGCGAGAAGATTTCCGAGTTTCGGCCCATCCTGCCCGCCCAGCTTTCGTTGATCATCGCCAGCCTGCGCAACCTGATGGGCGACCGCCGCGGCTGGGGGCAATGGCGGGCGCTGGCCCACGATCTGGTGTATCGTTATCTGGTGAATTGAGTCTCAGTCGTTCACGATTGGCTCTACTGCACAAAGGTCAAATGAGGACGCTGCCCCACGCAGATGAACGCGGATTCGGGTGACTCCCTCCAGTGTTTCTTTGCGCCTTTGTGCCTTTGCGCCTTTGCGTTCAAAAATGCCCTTTTTGCAGGGGAGTCACGATTGCAACGCCAAGTCAACGCAGAGTCGGCATCCGCCGATGCCGGGCCAGCGGGACAGCTCCGCAGATGGGCAACAATCGTGAAGTACTGAATCTGACCAACGAAAATCCGTCGAGGAGTGTGGTTTCATGCGCGTGCCATTGTCGTGGTTACGGGAATATGTGGAGATCAGGCTGCCCACGCCGGCCCTGGCGGAACGGCTGACCCTGGCCGGCCTGGAGGTGGCGTCGGTGGAGCAGATCGGCGACTGGTGGGATCCGGAGACCATCGTCGTGGGCGAGGTGCTGGCCGTCCTGCCCCACCCCAACGCCGACCGGCTGGTCCTGGTGGATGTGGACTACGGCGGCCAGGAGCCGGAGCGGGTGGTCACCGGCGCGCCCAACCTCTTCGCCTACCGGGGCGCCAGCAAGGCCGACGGCACCCTCCCTGTGCTCAAGGTGGCCTTCGCCCGGGCCGGCGCCGTGCTGGTGGATGCCTACAGCGAGGAACGGCCCCGCCCCCGTAAAAAACTCAAGCCCACCAAGATCCGGGGCATCCCTTCCGCGGGCATGGTCTGCTCTGAGCGGGAGCTGGGCCTCAGCGAAGAACACGAGGGGATCCTCATCCTGCCGCCGGATGCCCCCGTGGGCCAGCCCCTGCGGGACTACCTGGGCGACGAGGTGCTGGAGCTGGAGTTGACGCCCGACATGGCCCGCTGTCTCAGCATCGTCGGCGTGGCCCGGGAAGTGGCCGCGCTCACCGGCGGCGAGCTGCGCCTCCCCCCCGACGAGCTGGCCGCCACCGGCTCCGACCAGGCCCAGGATTACGTGGACGTGCGCATCGACGAGCCGGCCCTCTGCAACCGCTACATCGGCACCATGATCGTGGACGTGCAGGTGGGCGAATCCCCCCGCTGGATGCAGGAGCGGCTCATCAAGGCGGGCATGCGGCCCATCAACAACGTGGTGGACATCACCAACTACGTGATGCTGGAGTGGGGCCAGCCCCTCCACGCCTTCGACTACGACGTGCTCAAGGCCCGGGCCGCCCGGGTGGGCGATTCCCGACCCACCATCATCGTGCGCCGGGCCGCGCCCGGGGAGAAATTCACCACCCTGGACGGCGTGGAGCGGGAGCTGGACGACTCCATGCTGATGATCGCAGACACGGCCGGCTCCATCGCCATCGCCGGCGTGATGGGCGGCCTGGAGAGCGAAGTCAGCGACCAGACCCGCAACGTCCTCCTGGAGGCCGCCACCTTCGAAGGCATCAACAACCGGCGCACCGCCCAGCAGTTGCGCCTTCCCAGCGAGGCCAGCTATCGCTTCGCCCGGGGTGTGCCCGCCACCCTCAACGCCATCGCCGCACGGCGGGCCGCCGAACTCATGCGGCGCTACGCCGGCGGCCGGGTGGTGCCCGGCATGGTGGATGCCTACCCGGTGCCCCAGGAGCATCCCGTGGTCTACACCACCCAGAGCGACATGCGCCGCCTCCTGGGCATGGAGGTCACCCTGGAGGAAGTGGCCGCGGCCCTGCGTCGGCTGGACTTCCAGGTGGAGTCCGTGGCCGGGCCCGATCCCCAGGCGCCGGAAGACGCCACCTTCGCCCTGCACCGGGAGGACGGCGAGCCCATGCTGGCCTGCCGCCCCCCCTGGTACCGGCTGGACATCCGCATCCCCGCCGACCTGACTGAGGAGGTGGCCCGGATCATCGGCTACGAACAGGTGGGCGCCACCCTCATGGACGAGGCCCTGCCCGTGCAGCGGCGCAACCCGGTGCTGGAGACCGAGGAGAAGGTACGGGATCTGCTGGTCCAGTGTGGCCTGCAGGAGATCATCAACCACCCCCTGACCACACCGGAGAACCACGAGAAGCTGCGCCTGGCCCCCGCCGGCAACGGCCAGCAGCCGGCCTACGTGACCCTGGCCAACCCCATCGCCGCCGAGCGCCGCGCCATGCGCCGCTCCATGCTGGTCAGCGCCCTGGAGAACCTGGCCCGCAACTTGCGCTACACCGACCGCCTGACCACCTTCGAGATCGGCCGGGTCTACCTGCCCGAGGCGGGCGACGGCATCCTGCCCCTGGAGGATCGGCGGGTGAGCATCCTGCTGGCCGGCCCCCGCAAGCCCCGCAGCTTCCACCATGGGGTCGAGGAGCGGGAGCCCCTGGACTTCTTCGACCTGAAGGGGGTAGTGGAAGTGCTCCTGGAGCGGCTGGGCTTCCAGCGGGCCCAGGTCACCTTCACCGCCAGGCCGGACACCGGCACCTTTGGCCCCCGCTGTGCCGAGGTGTTCGTGGACGGGGAATCCCTGGGCCTGATGGGCGAGCTCCACCCCCGGGTGCGCAGCGACTTCGGCCTGCCGCCCATCCGGGTCTGCGCGGCCGAGCTGCGTCTGGCGCCCCTGGTCAAGCCCCACTGGAGCCTGGAGCCCATGGCGCCCATCAGCAACTACCCGCCGGTGGTGGAGGATCTGGCCTTCGAGGTGCCGGAGGCGGTGACCGTGCGCCAGGTGGAGGACGCCATCTGGGCGGCCGGGGATGAGCGGCTGGTGGCGGTGGAGCTCTTCGACATCTACCGGGGCGCCCCCCTGCCGCCGGGGCACAAGTCCCTGGCCTTCCGCCTGACCTACCAGCACCCCGCCCGCACCCTGGGGGAGAAGGAGGTGGCCCAGCTCCGCCAGCGCATCATCCGGGGCGTGGAACAGGCGGTGGGTGCCCGCCTGCGACGTTAAACGGGCGCTTGGGAAACGGGGCAGCACCATGAACGGCCGTGAGGAGCTTCTCCTGCGTTCCACCGGCCTGCGGGGTGTGCCCCGACGTTTTGTCCTGCGCCTGGTCCACGGGGACCTGGTCAAACGGCGGGCCGAATGTTTTGTGGTGAACCACTACCCGGGCCTGCGGGTTTCGGGCGCGGCCCGGGCGGTGGATCAGTATACGGGCGGCATGCTCAGTGCCATGGCCGCGCGCGGGGTCTTCAACGGACCGCCGGGCGCGGTCTATTTTGTCCCGGCCATCCTGACCCCCCTGGCCACCAACATCATCGCCGTCCTCTCCCTGGGGGAATACGAACGCTTCCTGCGGCCGGATGTGGGCGTGCCCGGCGCAGTCCAGTTCATCCAGGAGCGGCTGCGCCAGATCGGCCACAGCCTGGCCGTGGCCTGCGCCGAAGTCAAGCTGCGGGATGTGGCCTCTACCCTCCACGGCACCGGCGAAAGCGCCCAGATCGACCCGGCCCTGGCCATGCAGTATTTCCTGGCCGGCTACTGGCAGGGCCTCAAAGAGAGCGGCGAGCCGGGACAGACCTACTGGCTCACCCTGGTGGAGATCGATGGGAGCAAGTTGGAGGGGGTACGGGCCGGCATTGCCGCGGCCATCGAGGCCGGCCAGTGTGGCGACCTGCAGCCGGTGGGCGAGATGGCGGGCCCCCAGGCCGGGGACGGCCTCATCCCGTGGGCGTGGATGGGCAACCTGGACACCATCCAGGAGCCCCGGCGCCGCTTCCTGCCCCGGCACCTGCGGCTGGGTGCGCTGCTGGAAGGGAGCGGCCAGTTCAAGCTCAGCATCATCGGGACCGGATCGGCGGACCAGGTGGTCTTCGACCGCTACCCGCGCCCCGCCATCGACGACGCCCGCCAGCTCCTGGCCGAGACCCGGCAACAGGCAGGCGCGGCCCTGCAGCAGATTGCCCAGGCCGAAAGCGCGGGCGGCGACGGGGAACGGGCTGCCCTCCTGGCGGGCAAACGGGCCAAGGTGGACGCGGATGTGCGGGAGCGGGTCACCGCGCTGGGTCGCACCCTCTACAACCAGCTCTTCAACCCGGATGTGGCTGCGGGCATTCGACAGCGGCTGGCCACCAAGGATGCCCAGATCCTGCTGCTGCGCCTGGATGAAAATACCGCGGGGATTCCCTGGGAGCTCCTGGACGACGGGTCGGGGCTCTTCGCCCTCACCCGGCGCATGGGCCGACAACTGGAGCTGGTGGGGCAGGTGCGCCAGCCGCCCAGCCGGCCGGTCGACAGCCGGGGCCGGCTCCGGGTGCTGCTGGTGGCCAACCCGACAGGCGACCTGCCCGCCATCGAGGAGGAGAGCCGGCGCATTCTGAGCGCCCTCTATGCCCTGCCCGGGGTGGAGATCCAGGTCAAGGCCTTCTTCGGCGCAGAGGTGCGCCGCCGCTACGTGATGGCTGCCCTCAACGAACGCTACGACGTCTTCCACTTTGCCGGCCACGCCTACTACCATCCCCAAATGCCCGCGGAGAGCGGCCTGGTGCTGGCCGGCGGCGACGTCCTGACCGCGGACATGATGTGGAGCCTAGCCGAGCCGCCTGCGCTGGTCTTTTTCAACGGGTGCGAGACCGCGGCCACGCCGGCCGACCGGGTAGCCGGTGGCGGACGCCTGAGCAGCGAGCTGCCCCTGGGCTCCATCAGTGCCCTGCTGCGGGCCGGAACCCGTAATTTTGTGGGGACCCAGTGGCCGGTGGAGGATGTGGCCGCGGCGGAAGTGGCCATCGCCTGCTATGCGGAGCTGGCCCGGGGGGAAAGCGTGGGCGAGGCCCTGCGCCGGGCCCGCCTCCGGACCATCGAGGCCCTGGGGTTCGCCCATTTGAGCTGGGCCAGCTACGTGCTCTATGGCTCGCCATGGAACCGGCTGCTGGAGGAGGATGTCTTCTGACGGTAGGGGCGAACCCGCACGGACGCCGGTACGCCGTCGATCCGGTCACCTCCGGCGGGCCAGAGACCCGCCCTACGCTCCCATGGCCCCCAATCCGCGCGAATGGCGCCCCTTGCCGTCGGGGCGACTTCCAGCCGCCCTATGGTACCACCCCCCAGGCAGGTGAAAGGAGAACAACGGATGCGCAGCTACGAGCTGCGCCTACAACGGGGCTCCGGTTGCTTTTAACAACGCCGCAGGTTGGTCCAGGACACCCCTTTGTGCTTGGTCACCCGGAACAGGTCGAAATCATTGGCCACGGAGGTGTCCGGAAAAATGGCCTGGGCCTCGGCCAGGATCTCCTGCACCGTGTAGCGCCGGCTGACGTGATGCAGGACCAGGTGTTTCACCCCGGCATTGCGGGCCAGGCGGGCCGCCGCGGCCGCGGTGATGTGGCCGTGCTGCCGGGCCAGGGCCTTGTCGGCCTCCAGGTAGGTGGCCTCCACAGCCAGCAGATCTGCACCCTCGGCCACTTTGTGCAGAGGCCCCGTGTGGCTCACATCCCCCACAAAACAGAGCTTGGCCCCCCGCTGGGGCTCGCCCAACACCTGATCCGGGTGGATCTGGCGTCCATCGGGCAGGGTCACAGCATGCCCCTGGGCCAGCTCCCGGCGGACGGGCCCGTGGGGGATGCCCAGGGCTTCGGCACGGTCGGCCAGGAAGGGGCGCCGGGTCTTCTCTTCAAAGACGAAGCCAAAGCAGCCCTCTCCCCGATGTTTCACGGGGAAGGCGGTGAGGGTGAACTGTTTGCCCTCGAAGAGCAGACCGGGCTCCAGCAGGTTGAGGCTGATGCCCACCCGGGGCATCTGGCCGGCACCAAAGACCACCTCCATCAGGGCATGGACCCGCTGCAGAGTGCTGGCTCCGCCGTAGATGTTGAGCTCCTCCAACGCCTCCCAGCGGCCCAGGGTACTGGCCAGGCCGCCCAGCCCGAGGATGTGATCCAGGTGGCCGTGGGTCAACAAGATGCGATCCAGGCGCCGAAAGCCCAGGCCGCTGCGCAGGATCTGGCGCTGGGTCCCTTCCCCGCAGTCGATCATGAAACGGTGTTCGTTGGCCATGACGATGGCCGACGAGAGGCCGCGCTGGATGGAAGGCGCGGATGCAGAGGTGCCGAGAAAGACCAGTTCAAACAAGGTATTCTACCGTGCCCTTTGATGTGCCGGCCCGTGGTGGCTGGTGCCGTTCTGGCTGCCGCGTCGGCCCCCTTGCGGGCCGCCGGGCCGGCTGCCGTATTGTTCTTCGTAGTAGTCGTCGATCAACTGCAGGAGGTGGCGAAAGTGGCCCTGGTCCTGCTCCAGGATTTCCTGCAACAGGTCGAGCACCGTCAGGGGGCCGATGGCCTCGTGGACCCCGGTCAGGCGAAGCTGGCGCTCCGAGAGCTGCCGCACGAACGCGATGAGCTTCTGCCGGAGCGCGATCCAGCGTCGCAGCGAGTCGCGCAGGTCACAGCGGCTGTAGTTGACGCCGCTGTTGGTGAAGTGGGAAAAGTAGGGGCGTTCGCCCGAGGCAATGCGCATGACCCGCTGCAGGTAACACTTCTGCTCCACCGTGGCCAGATGGGCGGCAATGTAGCGGAACGACCATTCCACCGACTCAGGCTGCCAATCCTGAACCGGGGCCATGGATTCCAACAGCGCTACCACATTTTGCTGGGAGCGCTGGAGTTCCTGCAGCAGTTGCTCTTTGGTTCGTGCCGTCATGGCGTTGATTATACGCCGCAAGCCGGGATGAGACAAAGATCGCCGCGGGGCTGACCCGGTGCTCAGGCGGCGCTGAGGGCGTGGGTGGCCTGCTCCTGGAGCTGTTGCAGGGAGGTGAGCCCATGGTTGATGGCCACCGGGCGTAGCCGGGCATCCAGGAAGACGGTGGTGGGCACCGTCAGGATGCCGTAGTAGTCGGCCAGTTCCGGTTGGGCCACGGCATCGATGGCGTGGACCGGTATGGCGGTCATGGCGGCCAGTTGGATGAGGATGGGGGACTGCTGGAAACGGCACTGGGCACAGGTTTCGGTGGTAAAGTAGAGGATCTGGGGTCGGCCGGGCACCACCAGGCGCGACAGCGCCGGCGGCACGGGCTGGGCCGCCAGGCGGCGCATGCGTACGGCCAGGGCCAGCCGCCAGAGGGCCCAAAGACCCAAGAGAAGCAGAGCAGCAAACAGCAGGATGAGCAGTCGTTCAGTCAACATGGTCAGTCTCTCGCCCGGTCGATGGTGTGGTCCATCACCCAGCGCGCCACGCGGCCAGCTCGATGTGAATGCCCCGGCGCGCCAGCTGGTAGTAGATGAAACAGCCCAGGCAGAAGTGAAGGAAGAGGTTCACTGCGGCCAGGACCACGACGATGCCGGCCAGCAGCCAGCCCAGCACGGCAGCCTGGCTCACCAGGGCCAGGGTACTGGCCAGCAGGAACAGGGCCCCCACCCCCTGGGCAAAGAGATGGGGCTGGGGCTCATCCTCCACCAGGTGGGGCTTCAGCAGACCCGCCGGTTTCAAGAGGCGGCTATAGATCAGCTTGAAGAGCCCGGCCCGGGGCCAGAGGGTCCCCACCAGCATGATCGCCCCGACCAGGGCCACCAGCCAGACCTGATCCAGGAGGAAGGCCAGCACCAGCAGGGTGATGATGCAGGCCTGGTTAAAACGCAGCGCGGTGTGGTCGACTTTTCTTGCCATAGAGCTTCCCCCGGTACAGCATGAGACGGTACAGCATGAGACGGTACAGCATGAGACCGTACAGCATGAGACCATGGCCAGCCTTGGGCCGATGATAAAAATCATCGGCTGGCAAGCCCCAAGTGCGTTGAAACGCACTCAACCCATTACTCAGTCGAAAATGCCCAGGCTCACATACTTGCTGCCATCATCCGGCAACAGGGTAACCACGGTGCCCCCATCCAGCTCCCGGGCCACCTGCAGGGCTGCCCACACGGCGGCGCCGGCGCTCAACCCCACGAAGAGGCCTGCCTCCCGGGCCAGGCGGCGGGTCATTTCCCAGGTGGCCTCGGCGCTCACGCCCACATGGCGATCCGCCAGGCCGGGGTCGTAGATGCCGGGCACAATAGCCGTCTCCAGATGTTTCAGCCCCTCGATGACGGCCAGTTCGTCCTCCGGCTGCACGGCCACCAGTTGCACCGCGGCGTTGCGCTCTTTCAGGTAGCGCCCCGTGCCCACGAAGGTGCCCGTGGTGCCCAGGCCGGCCACAAAGTGGGTGATGGTGCCGCCTGTCTGCTGCCAGATCTCCGGGCCGGTGGTCTCGTAGTGGGCCTGGATGTTGGCCGGATTGTTGTACTGGTTGGCGTAGAAATAGCGTTCCGGCTCTGCGGCCACCAGCTCCCGCACCTTCACGATCGCGCCGTCGGAGCCCTCCAGGGGATCGGATTCGATCAGGGTGGCACCGTAGGCACGGACCAGGGCCTTGCGCTCCTGGCTGACGTTGGCCGGCATGACCAGGTGGACCTGGTAGCCCTTCACCGCACCGATGAGCGCGAAGGCGATGCCCGTGTTGCCCGAGCTGCTGTCGATCAGGATCTTGTTCCGGGTCAACTGGCCGCTGCGCTCGGCGGCTTCCACGATGTACAGGGCAGCCCGGGCCTTGACCGAGCCCCCCGGATTGAACCACTCGGCCTTGGCGTAGAAGTGGGTGGACGGCGCCACGCCCAGGCGATGGGCAAAGTCGCTCAGGTCCAACAGGGGCGTATTGCCGATCTGTTGGAGAATGTTGCTGGCCTGCACCCTGGCCGGGGCCACATGGCCATTGGCCCTGGCCAATCCGGTGGTTTCCTTCTCTGGTGTGATCGCAACAGCCACTGGCATAGTCACCCCCTAATTTTCGCTGGCGGTGGACCGGGCTTGCATCCCGGCCCACCGCGGGGACGTCTGATTCCTGGCAGCTCCTCAGGCGACGATGAGCTCGCGGCCGGGTGCCTGGGCCAGATTTTCCTGCGCGCCGTTCCGGGACGGCAGGCCACAGAACTGCTCGTAGTCGATGAGCTCGGTCACTGTGGGATGCTCACCGCAGACAGGGCAGTTGGGATCCTTGTGCACCTTGAGCACCCGGAAGCTCATGTCCAGGGTGTCGATCATGAGCAGACGGCCGACCAGCGGCTCGCCGATGCCCAGGATCAGCTTGATGGCCTCGATGGCCTGGATGGAGCCCACGATGCCGGGGAGGACGCCCAGCACGCCGGCTTCTGCACAGCTGGGCACCTCGCCGGGCGGGGGCGGATCGGGGTAGAGGCAGCGGTAGCACGGGCCGCCCTCGATCCCCTGTTCCGGCCGGGCCGGCTGGTAGACCGTCACCTGCCCCTCGAACATGAAGATGCTGCCGTCCACCAGGGGCTTGCCCAGGAACTGGCAGGCGTCGTTGACCAGGTAGCGAGTGGGGAAGTTGTCCGAACCGTTGATGACCACGTCGTATTCCCGGATGATGTCCAGGGCGTTGTGGCTGGTGATGGGTTCCTTGTAGCCCACCACCTTCACGTCCGGGTTGATGTCCCGCAGGCGGTCGGCAGCGGACTCCACCTTGGGCCGCCCCACGTCGCTGTTGCCGTGGAGCACCTGGCGCTGGAGGTTGGAGACATCCACCACGTCGAAGTCCACGATGCCGATGGTGCCCACCCCGGCGGCCGCCAGGTAGAGGGCAGCCGGGCTGCCCAGGCCGCCGGCCCCGATGAGCAGGACCTTGCTCTCCAGGAGCTTGATCTGGCCCTCTTCGCCCACCTCGTTGAGGATGGTGTGGCGGCTGTAGCGGATGCGCTGCTCCTCGGTCAGGACCCGGGGGACCTTGAAGGGGAGACCGGCGTTCTTCCAGCCGTTGAAGCCCCCCACCAGGGAGATGGTGTTGGTGTAGCCCATTTCCTTCAGGTTGCGGGCTGCCAGCAGGGAGCGCACACCGCCGGCGCAGTAGACGACGATGGGCTTGTCCCGGTCTGGCTGATGCTGTTCGATCTGGAGCTCCAGGAAGCCCCGGGGGATGAAGGTGGCGCCGGGCAGGTGCCCCTGGACGAATTCGTCCCGTTCCCGTACATCGATGATGGTGAGATCCTCGCCCGCATCCAGGCGCCGTTTCAGCTCCTGGGCGGAGATCTCCTGCACTTCGCTTTTGGCTTTCTGGAGCAGTTGATCCCGGTTCAAACGACTCATGCCAGCTCTCCTTGTCCTCCGGCCATGGCCGGTACGATGGAGACCCGGTCACCCGCCTTGACCGGCGTCTCCAGGCCCTGCAACGTGCGGATTTCGTCGTCGTTCACGAAGATGTTGACGAAGCGCTTCACATTGCCCGCCTCATCCAGCACGCGCTCGGCAATGCCCGGATATTGTTGATCCGCGGCCTGGAGGAGCGAAGCAATGGTTTCTCCTTCCACTTCAATTTTGGATTGTCCGCCGGTGAGGCGGCGTAAGGGTGTTGGTACATAGACGGTTGCCATGGGTACATCTCCTTCAGGATTTTGTCTGTGTTTGTGTTCTGTGCGATTTTCGAATCGCGGATACCGGGTCGTCGGGGCTGGCCCCCGGCCAAAGAAAAACCGGGTTCATCGAAGCGATGAACCCGGCAGAAGTCGATCACAACCCGTGCCTCAAATAGAAACAGGCACTTTCAGGTTGATTTCAATTGGTTCGGCTGTGCCTGGAAAAGCACCATTCCGAATCTTGCCACACAGTTCATCGCTTACTCGGACATACACGCGGGGCAGCCAGCGCCGTGCTGGCGGCACCCGCTAGAGACACGAGCAACAGGATGTAACTGCGTAGGTGCAAAATTCAGAATGGTTCATAGATCAGGCTGTTGCCAAACCTTCTCTCTTCAGACCTTCTATCTGATTGATGCTATCTAATTGATGGCACTATCTTGTTTATAGCGCACCTGCCCCAAGTATACTGTGGGCCTCCATACCTTGTCAAAGATTCAAAAGGATCGAAAAGATATCACACCCGCTGGATGGGGAATTCCGCTACTGAAACCACCCGCCCCTCTGTGGTGCCATCCTCGTGGCGGTAGAAGACCACGTAGAAAGGCAACGGGACCTGGGCCACCACGTCCAGGAGCGCGGGCGGGACAGACCGATGGGCGGGCTGGTAGTAGGCGAAGAGGTTAGGCCGGGTTTCATAGAACGCCAGCTCCTGGGCCAGGGTTTCCACCGGGACGGGCAGGGGGGCCGGCGTCATCATGAAGGCCCGCAACGCCGGCCGGTCGTCATATTCCAGGGAGCAGATGAAATAGATGCACTCGGGATAGTGGGCGTTCCAGGCGTCGGTGGCGGAGGGATAGGCCACCGAGACCGGGTGGGAGTGGTAGACGCCCATCATCTCGTCCCCGGCCTCTTCAAACTTGAACTGGAGCAGCAGCGTCTGGGGGTCCACCTCGTAATTTTCGATCCGTTCCGGGGCCACGTTGCGGCCGCGCACGGCCTCGTAGGCTTCCAGGCCGCGCCCCCGCACCACGCCGCAAATTTCCTCGGGCTTGCCCTCCCGGGCATGATCGATGATGGCGTCGTAGACGTCCGCCGGCACGATGACCGGCGGGATGGCTCGTGGCTTCATGGTCTATTCCTATCTATGCAACCGAAGGTGATACAGGCTGCACACCATTCTAGCAGGGTTACCACGCGGCGAAAAGTTGAGCCTGCTTTTGGATGCACCCCAGGTGTCATCACAAGGCTCCCCAACGGCCCCAATTCCCCCTGCCTGTCAAATCTGCCATGCGCCTCTCTGCACCTGCACCCCGGGCCTGTTTGACAGGGCCAATGGGCTCTTATACAATGGGCGCCAGTCTAGCACAACCCTGGCGGAAATAGCGCCATGGATGCCAGGCAGGACGTGGTGCGCAGGTCAGGCATCCTTGCGTGACCGCGGCGCAGGGACTCCAGTCCGACCAGGAGACCGGACCTGCGGCGTGATCCGTGCGCCAGTTCACGGACCACGCACCATGAAATCCGCAGACATCTTTATACCGCTTTGCCCTGGCAGCCATCCTGCTGGCCGGGCTACGTCTAGACAACCCGGTTTCAGGATGTCTTCCATGCCTTGACGGACCGCGGGATCATCCTCCTCCACCGTCACGGGTCCGTCAACATTATCTATCCCTTACAACAGCTCTGCACGATCGAGTGACCTGATCTGGCAAGTGATCGATCTATCCGCCCACCACAAGGAGGAAATACCATGGTCGAATCTCACCCGTCCAAGCGAACTTTGAGCCGACGCAACTTTTTGCGCGGCGTGTTCTTCGGGGCAAGCGGCGTTGCCCTGGCTGCCTGTGTGGCGCCTCAGGCACCCCAGGCCGCCCAGACCGAAGCCGGGGGAAGTGGGGCCGCGCCGGCAGCTCAGGAGGCGGTCACCCTGAGCTTCCTGACCCAGGGGGGCAACGACACCGCCTTCCTGCGCTACGAGCCCCTCATCGACAACTTCCAGAAGGCCAACAGCGCCATCACCATTGAACCCATCTGGGAACCCGGCGGGGCCATCGAGATCCAGACCAAACTGTTGACCCTCATCGCGGCCGGCGATGCACCCGACGTCTACTGGGCCCATAGCTACACCAACTCTGGCCAGGCGGTGCGCAACATTCAGTTGGACCTGAACCCCTTCCTGGAGGCCGACCCCGACATCAGCGGCGATGATTTCCTGTTGGCGGCCTGGAAGGACTTCCAGTACGAGGACCGGCAGATCGGCTTCCCCCGGGAGACCACCAGCACGGTCATGATCTACAACGTGGAGCTCTTCGAGCGGCATGGCCTGCCCCTGCCCACGGACAACTGGACCTGGGCCGACTTTCTGGAGGCCGCCACGGCCATCACCGAAGGCGACGGCCCCGACAAGATCTACGGCACCGCGGACTGGCACCTGAACCGCAACACCTGGATCAAGATGTGGCAGAAGGGGGGCGATGTCCTCAGCGAAGACCGCACCAAGTTCACCATGAACCAGGAGCCCAGCATCTCCCAGGTGCGGGAGATCCAGCGCTGGCACCATGAGCTGGGCATCCACCTGCCGGCCACGGTGGCCGAGGCCGGCGGCTTCACCACCGGTGACCTCTTCACCACCGGTAAAATCGGCATGTTCCCCCAATTCTCGGTCTTCTCCAACGTGATGGCGTCTGAATTCCCGTGGGACATTGCCCACCTGCCCACCGACCCGGACGACATCCGCACCACCCGGGTCGCTTCGGCCGGGCACAGCGTCTACAGCGGCACCGAACATCCCGACGCGGCCTGGCAGTGGATCAAGTATCTGGGCAGCGAGGAAGCCTTCCGCCATTGGGTGGAGGCCACCGGCCTGAACGTGCCCTCCCTGAAGGTGGTGGCCGAGAGCCTGCTGGAGACCAGCGCCGATGTGCTGCCCGAGCACGCCCAGATCATGCTGGACGCCTTCGAGTATGGGCGGCCTGAGCCGGTGGCCGGCGACTGGATCGGCATCCACCGGGAAGTGCAGCCCGCGCTGAATTCCATCTACGGTGTGGAGAAGGCCGATCCCCAGCAGGCGCTGGATGCCATCGCCGCCCGGGTGGAGGAGCTGGCCGTCTACGTCCCGGGCGTCTGACGAACCCTGGAATTCGCTGGATGGGTGATCCACAGATTGTACAGATTTCACAGATAGACCTGCAAAAGGGCATTTTTGAACGCAAAGGCACAAAGAGACGCAGGAGAGAATCTCCCGAATCAGCGTTCATCTGCGTGGGTCAGCGTTCTCATTTGACCTTTTTGCAGCCGAGCCACAGATAGGGTCTGGAAAATCTGTGTCATCTGTACAATCTGGGGATCCAATCCAATGGCCAAGATGCGCGGTGGCCACCTGGATCATCGGTGGCTCCCGTGCAGGCCGCCAACGAGCGGATGAGAGGCTATGAAACGGTTTCGACTTTGGCGTTCTTCGCCCCGGGGGTTGCTCTGGACCGAGGCCCGGGACGCCTACATTTTCATTTTGCCCTGGGCATTGGGCTTCCTGGCTTTCACGGCCGGCCCCATGCTGGCTTCCCTCTACATTTCTTTCACCCGCTGGGAGATCGTCACCCCATCCCAGTGGGTGGGGCTGGCCCAGTACAGCAAGCTGATGGCCGACGACCGCTTCTGGCTGTCTCTGTACAACACCAGCTACTACGTCTTCGTGGGCGTCCCGCTCCACCTCTTCCTGGCCCTGCTGGCGGCGCTGGCCATGAACCTGAACTTGCGGGGCATCCACATTTTCCGCACCGCCTACTACGTCCCTTCGTTGACGCCGGTGGTGGCCAACTCCATCCTCTGGGTCTGGATCTTCCACCCGGAATGGGGGCTGGCCAACGCGTTCCTCAACTGGCTGGGGCTGGAGGGGCTCTACTGGCTACAAGATCCGAAGCTGGCCAAGCCGGCCCTCATCATCATGAGCTTCTGGTCCATTGGCGGCCAGATGGTGATCCTCCTGGCCGGGCTGAAGGGCATCCCCCAGGAGCTGTACGAAGCGGCCGACATCGACGGCGCCAACTGGTGGCACCGCTTCTGGCGGGTCACGCTGCCGTTGCTGACGCCGGCCCTCTTCTTCAACCTGATCATCGCCATCATCGGCGCCTTCCAGGTCTTCACCCAGGCCTTCATCATGACCGACGGCGGCCCCAACTACGCCACCCTCTTCTACCTGCTCTACCTCTACCGCAACGCCTTTGAGAACTTCCGCATGGGGTATGCGTCGGCCATGGCGTGGGTGCTGTTCATCATCGTCTTGATCTTCACCATCATCCAGTTCCGCCTGTCGGATCGCTGGGTGTTTTATGAAGGGGAATTGAGGAAGTAAAGGCCAATGTCCACCATCTCTGAGCGCAAGGGGCCGGTCCCGGCCCTGGCAGCCCGGCCAACTGCGAGCCGGTGGAGCCGTCGGCGGCTGTCCCGCCTGCTTTGGGCCGGTTTCTGGTACCTGGTTTTGAGCTTTTTTGGCGTGGTCCTGGCGTTGCCGCTGGCCTGGCTGGTCTCCACCTCGCTGAAGACGGGCGCTCAGACCTTCCTGATGCCGCCCAAGTGGATTCCCGATCCCATCGTCTGGGAGAACTACCCCCAGGCCTTCCAGGCCGTCCCCTTCGCCAAATATTTTTGGAACACGGCGCAAATTGTGGTGCTGGCGACGGTGGGCACCCTGTTGACGGCCTCCATGGCAGCGTTCGCCTTTGCCCGGCTGCGTTTCCCCTTCCGGGAGCCGCTCTTCATGCTGGTGCTTTCCACCATCATGCTGCCCGCCATTGTGACCCTGATCCCGACCTTCATCGTGTTTCGGACCCTGAAGTGGATCAACACCATCCTGCCCCTGGTGGTGCCCTTCTGGCTGGGGGGCGGCGCCTTCAACATCTTCCTGTTCCGCCAGTTCTTCATGACCATTCCCTACGACCTGGATGAGGCCGCCCGCATCGATGGGGCCAGCAACTATCGCATCTACTGGAACATCGTCATGCCCCTCTCCAAGCCGGTCATCGCCACCATCGCCGTCTTTTCCTTCATCCATCACTGGAACGACTTCTTCCAGCCCCTCATCTACCTGCAAAACCCGGAGAAATGGACCATGGCCATCGGGCTCCTGGGTTTCAAGGACCTTTACTCCACGGCCTGGAACCTGATGATGGCCGCGTCCACGGCCATGATCCTGCCCCTGCTGGTGCTCTTCTTCTTCGCCCAGCGCTATTTCGTGGGCGGCATTCAGATGTCCGGCCTGGCCGGCCGCTGAGCCGCCCCAGGCTTTCCCCCCACCCAGGCGTCCCCCCCTGACTGTCTCGGATGGCCGTGGGAATCCATCCCAAACCGGCTGCCTCCCCACCGGCTAACCCATTTGCACGGCAGCCTGATTGGCGGTAGGATACCCATTACCAGACCAGGAATTCTTCATAAGTCACGCACAGATGATAAGTCGCGCACAGATGCGTGACAGAGGCATTAAAGGAACGTAGGAGCGATGGATTGCCCAAATTGCAATACCTGGAATCCTGACGATAAAGATGTCTGCTGGCGTTGCCAGACGCCGCTGCCCAAAGTCACCGACCAGAAGAAAAAACGGCCGCGTACCTTCGCCGGTTTTCCCATCTGGATGTGGATCGTGCTCATCCTGCTCTTTGCCGCGACCTCCTTTGGCCAGTGCATGTTTGTGGGGGTCCCGGGCAGTTAGCCCACGCCGATCCACATATTGGGGGCCTCTCAGACGGCAGAGAGCTACACAGCCTCCAACATGGGACACCCCCCTGTAGGCGAGAGGTTCGACAGAAAGGCCCGGCCGCTTCCCAGGTTTTCATGAACGCCTCCCTGAACGTCTCCGAAATCGGGCAACGACTGGTCCGCTGGCACCAGGAGCATCAGCGCGCCCTCCCCTGGCGGCAGGAGCCGGCCGGCCGCCGGGACGCCTACGCCGTCTGGGTGAGCGAGATCATGGCCCAGCAGACCCGCCTGGACACGGTGGTGGACTACTACCGGCGCTGGATGGACCGCTTTCCCACCCTGGAGGCCCTGGCCGCGGCCGACCAGCAGGAGGTGCTGAAGCTCTGGGAGGGGCTGGGATACTACGCCCGGGCCCGCAACCTCCATCGGGCAGCCCGGCAGGTGCTCCAGGAGCATGGGGGGCGGGTTCCAGACCGGCGGACGGCGCTGCTACAGTTGCCCGGTATCGGCCCGTACACCGCGGGCGCCATCCTGAGCCTGGCCTATGGACAGCGGGAGCCGATCCTGGATGGGAACGTCAAGCGGGTGTTGAGCCGCCTGGCCGATGTGGACACGCCCATTGAACAGCAGGAGACCCTCCGGCGGCTGTGGCAGCTGGCCCAGGCAGTGGTAGAGGCGGCACCCGAGGGCGAAGCCGGCACGGTCAACGAAGCGTTGATGGAGTTGGGCGCCACGGTCTGTACGCCCACTTCGCCCCGCTGCCTGCTCTGCCCCCTGGCCGACCTGTGCCAGGCCGCGGCCCGGGGTACCCAGGCCGAGCGCCCGGTTACCTCACCCCGGCGCCCGACTCCCCACTACGACGTGGCCGCGGGCATCATCTGGCGTGGCGCCCCCTACCGGTCGGACCTTCTGGTCGCCCAGCGTCCCCAGGAGGGCATGCTGGGGGGGCTGTGGGAGTTTCCCGGTGGCAAGCTGGAGGCCGGCGACCCGGATCTGGCCAGTTGCCTGCAGCGGGAGATCCGGGAAGAGCTGGGCATCGAGATCCAGGTGTTGTCGCCGCTGATGCAGGTTCGCCACGCTTACACCCACTTCCGCATCACCCTGCACGCCTTCCATGCCCGCCACGTCCAGGGCGTGCCCCAGGCCCTGGGCTGTGACGACTGGCGCTGGATCGCGCCGGCGGAGCTGACGCGGCTGCCCTTGCCGGTCACCGACCAGAAGATCGCCCGTCGGCTGCTGGCCGAGCAAGATGCTCCACCCGGCCAGATATGAGTTCACTGCGGCAACCAGCGATTCACAGATTAACCCAGACACCACCCTTGTATTTTATTTACAGCCACGGATTACACCGCATCTGAGTGCTCCATGCACCTTCATTGCGTTGCGGGGAATGAAAAATCCGCATGATCCGTAGGTCACGCATCCCTGCGTGACAGGGGTGCACATACCGCCATCGGCGCTTGTCCGGCCAGAGACCGGACCTACGGGACATGAATCGGCGTCATCGTCTGGCCGTAGGTCACGCATCCCTGCGTGACAGGGGTGCACATACCGCCATCGACGCTTGTCCGGCCAGAGACCGGACCTACGGGACATGAACCGCCACCAGCGTTTGTCCGGCAGAGATTGGACCCACGACTCGTAGGTCACGCATCCTTGCGTGACATGGGCTCCCGTCCCGTTGGGTGCGGATGTCCGGCCAGGAGACCGGATCTACGGGACATGAATCGGCGTCATCGTCTGGCCGTAGGTCACGCATCCTTGCGTGACAGGGGTGCCCATACCGCCATCGGCGCTTGTCCGGCCAGAGACCGGACCTACGGGACATGAACCGCCACCAGCGTTTGTCCGGCAGAGATTGGACCCACGACTCGTAGGTCACGCATCCTTGCGTGACAGGGGTGCACATACCGCCATCGGCGCTTGTCCGGCCAGAGACCGGACCTACGGGACATGAACCGCCACCAGCGTTTAGATCATGAGATCGCAGAAGGCCCCGGAAATCCGGGGCCTTCTGCTTTGGCCTGGAATGGAGTTGGTCCCACCACCTACTACGCGGCGGTGCGATACTCCCGGTGGAGGGGAACCAGCTGTCCTTGCTCGTTGTAGAGCAAGGGGGGCTGCCCCTGGGTGAAGACCTCTCGGGTGACCACGCAGCGGGCGATATCGCTGCGGCCCGGGATCTCGAACATCACGTCCAGCAGGGCTTCCTCCACAATGCTGCGCAGGCCCCGCGCGCCGGTCTTGCGCAGGAAGGCCTCCGTGGCAATCGCCTCCAGGGCCTCCGGCTGGAACTCCAGGGTGACCTGATCCATGGCGAAGAGACGCTGGAACTGGCGGACCACGCTGTTCTTGGGCTCGGTGAGGATGCGTACCAGGGTCTGGCGATCCAACGCTTCCAGGCTGACGATCATGGGCAGCCGGCCGATGAACTCCGGGATCAGGCCATAGGCCAGCAGGTCATCGGGCATCACCTGACGCAGATACCAGCTCTCGTCTCGGCTTTCCTTTTCCATGCGCCGGATGCGCAACTCCCGCTGCCGCTCGGTCAAATCCTCGGGCAGGGGACGCTGCTCATCTTCGCCCGCAGCACGATCCGGTGCGCCCTGGCTCCCCCGGAGCAGTAGCTCCTCATCGCTGGGGACAAAGCCCAGGCTGCCCCGGCGTTGCAGCCGGCGGCGAACGATGTCGGCCAGATTGGCGAAGGCCCCGCCGCAGATGAAGAGGATGTTGCGGGTATCCAGCTGGATGAACTCCTGCTGGGGGTGTTTGCGCCCCGTGTTGGGGGGCACATTGGCCACGGTCCCCTCGATGATCTTGAGCAGGGCCTGTTGTACCCCTTCCCCACTCACATCCCGGGTGATGCTGGGGTTATCGCCCGCCTTGCGCGCGATCTTGTCGATCTCGTCGATGTAGACGATGCCGTAGGCGGCCCGCTCCGTGTCCCAGTCGGCGTTCTGCAGCAGGCCCACCAGGATGCTCTCCACATCTTCGCCCACATATCCCGCCTCGGTGAGGGAAGTGGCGTCGGCGATGGTGAAGGGCACATCCAGCAGCCTGGCCAGGGTCTGGGCCAACAGGGTCTTACCGCTGCCCGTCGGGCCGATGAGGAGTACGTTGCTCTTGGTCAGCTCCACATCGTCCATGGCCGCGCCCGTTTCCGGTTCGGGCTTTTCGACATCGGCCTGGGTCTCGCCGGCGCCCGCGCTGACGCCAAAGACCCGTTTGTAGTGGTTGTAGACGGCCACCGAAAGGACCTTTTTGGCCCGGTCCTGCCCGATGACGTACTGGTCCAGGTGCGCGACGATCTCCCGGGGGCTGGGGACGGTGCGGGGCGCCGACCGGGGCTTGTGACCGGGTGCGGCGTCGGTCAGGCCTTCTTCGGCCAGGATCTCCGCGCCCAGGAGAATGCACTCATCGCAGATGAATACATTGTCCGGGCCTTCGATGAGCCGTTGAACTTCGGATTTTTCTTTGCCGCAGAACGAACAGCGAGCTTCCATGGGCATTTGCATAGATGGGTATGGGCCTCAGGAGGCGCCGGCACCGTTCTTGCTCTGGGCGGCCTCTTCCGGCTCGGGAACGATGATCTGGCCATCCCGCACGATGACCACGTCGCTGGTGTCGCCCAGGATTTCGTCCACCAGGCCGTACTCCTTGGCGTCCAGGGCGTTCATGTAGCGGTCGCGCTCGAAGTCCTTCTCGATCTGCTTCCAGCTATGGCCGGTGTGCTTCCCCACCAGGTGGAAGAGCTGGGTTTGCACCCGTTCCTGCTCCCGGAAGGCGATGCGCACATCCTCGGTGTAGCCCTGGGCGCCGCTGCTGGCCGGGTGCAGGTGGATGGTGGCGTGGGGCAGGGCATAGCGCCGGCCCTTGGCCCCGGCAGCCAGAAGCACTGTGCCCATGCTGGCCGTGACGCCCACGGCATAGGTGCTGACGGGCGCCTGGATCATCTGCATGGTGTCGTAGATGGCCAGGCCCGCGTAGATGCTGCCACCCGGACTGTTGATGTACAGGTTGATGGGCTGGTTGGGGTCGTCGCCGTTCAGGTAGAGCAACTGGGCCACGATCAGGTTGGCCACCTGGTCGGTAATCGGCATCCCCAGGAAGACGATCCGTTCCTTCAACAGCAGGCTGTAGATGTCATAGGCACGCTCGCCCCGGCCGCTGTTGTCGATCACCATCGGAATGACATTGGTTGGGTGAATCATATATCTTACTCCGTTCTATCTGGTCGAAAACCAAGATTTCTGCCAGGCGATGACACCATAACGGCTCTGGGACCGCCAGACCGTAAGCAGGCTTCTTTTGTCTGTTTGCGTTCTGTTAGCGTTGTGCCCTGCCTACTGTTGTTCCGGCGCTTCCTCCGATGTCTCGTCCGGAGTCTCGTTCGAAGCCACGGGCGCATGTTCCGACGCCTCGGAAGCGTTCTCCTCGTCGGAGCCTCCGGCACTGGCCTCTGGCGTAGCCTCGGCCGAAGCCTGCTCTGCCGGCTCGCCTTCTTCTGTCGATTCCTGGCCGTCCTCCTTCTGGCCAGGCGGGGGCAGCTCTTCCCCGCGCACAATGGCCAACAGCCGCTGGAGGGCCTTTTCTTGCAGGATCTGGCTTTCCAGGATGGAACGGCCCGCCCCCTGGCGCATTATCTGGATGAGCCCCTGGGTGGAGGGGTCCTGGGAATCGGCCTCTTCGCCGAACATTTCCTTGATGCGCTCCTCGATATCCTCGTCGGTGACCTCCAGCCCTTCGGCCTGATACAACTCGGAGATGACCAGATTGCGCCGGGCGACCCGTTCGGCAGCCTCCCGCAGGCTCTCCCGGTATTCCTCCAGGCTCTGGCCGGTCTGCTGCAGGTAGCTTTCCAGGCTCTCGATGCCGAACTGGCGCAACTGCCGCTCAAATTCCTGGACCATGGCATCCAGTTGGTCCTCCACCACCACCGGCGGGTACTCCATCTGGCTCTGCTCCACCAACAGATCCAGGGCTTTCTCCAGATATTCCTGCTCGGCTTCCCGCTTCTTTTCTTCCAAGAGGCTCTGGCGGATGCTTTCCTTGAGGTCGTCCAGGGTCTCAAAGTCCGGCCCGACCAGTTTGGCAAAGTCGTCGTTCAGCTCGGGCTGCTCATAGGCCTGGATCTTGTGGAGTTTGACATGGAAGCGGGCCTGCTTGCCGGCGTAGATGCTCTGGCTGTCCTCGGGCCAGCTCAGGACGAACTCCTTCTCCTCGCCCGGCCGCATGCCCAGCAGCGCCTCATCGAAGCCCGGCGGCTCCATGGGGTTTTCCTGATCCAGGGTGACGTCCCAGTCGGTCTCGTCCAACACCACCGTCTCTTCACCCTCGGCGGCATCCTCCTGGACCAGCACGCTCTTGACGTCGATGGTCAACATATCTCCGTACTGGCTGGGCCGGTCGACCTCCTGCCAGCCGGCGTATTGCTCCAGGTACTGCTTGAGTTGTTCCTCGATCTCGGCCTCTTCCACCACCGGCTCTTCCTCTTCCAGGCGGAGGCTGCGGTAGTCGCCCAGGTCCACCTTGGGTTCCAGGGGAATGGTGAGCCGATAGGTCAGGGGCTCCAGGCTGGCGATGTCCAGGGAAGCAGGGGCGTAGGGCTCAATCTGCTCCTGCTCCAGCGCCTGTCTGTAGACTTCTTCGCCCAGCTTTTCGATGAACTCATTGAAGAGGGCAGGCAGGCCCACATATTGGGCGACGATGTGATAGGGCGCTTTGCCTTTGCGGAAGCCTGGAATGCGGTACTGCCCGGCCAGCTTGCGGGCCGCCTTGCGCAACTCCTGGTCGACCCGCTCCTGCTCGACCTCGATGGTCATCTCCAGCTGGCGGTTTTCCTTCGGTTCGGTGGAGACTTTCAGTGGCATTTTTTCCTCGAATTCCTTCTCTTTTCTGGCGATTCTTTTCCGGCTGCCTCATTCCCTGCGGCCGGGTTGCCGGCCTGGCACGAAATCCTGGCCGATTTTGCAAAAAATCAGGCCAGGGGACGGTCGGCTCTATGGTTCCAGGCTGGCCGTGGCGATGGCAGGGTCACTGAGATGGCGCGCTGATCCGTGGCGCAGTAAAATTCACAATTCCATGAGTATAACATAGCCGGGGGTGCCTACCAAAGTTGCCGCCAGGATGAATCCATTTCCTTGCCGGGGCGCTCCCCGACATCACGAGGCATCACGGCGCCAGAGCCCAGGGAAGCATTAGGCAGCTTCACCCATCTTTCCAGAGCGGACCGCCAGTGCGCCGCAACTTCAGGCCCGGCCAAAGGCCCGCTCCAGCTCGCCAGCCGAGAGTTGAATCAGGGTGGGACGGCCGTGGGGACAAGTCCGGGGGGACTGGCAAGCTTCCAGCTGGCGCACCAGCTCCTGCATCTCCAGGGTGCTGAGGAGCTGCCCCCCCTTGATGGCAGCCCGCTTGCAGATCATCTTGACCAGCCGGTTCTCCAGCTCTTCGCCCACCAGGTTACGATTTTCGCCCAGGGCAGACACGATCTCATCCAGGCTGCGCTGGGGATCCTGGCCGGACAGGACGCTGGGCACGGCCCGCACCAGAAAGGTGTCGCCGCCAAAGGGTTCAATCTCGAAGCCCAGGTGCAGGAGCTCATCCAGATGGCGGGCCACCAGCCCGGCCAGCTCGCTGCCCACGTGGAGGGGAAGGGGTTGCAACAGCTGCTGGCGAGGAACACCCCCATCGCCCTGGCCATATCGCTGGGCCATGAACTTTTCGTAGAGGATGCGCTCGTGGGCCGCGTGCTGGTCGATGAGGTAGAGCCCTTCCGGCCCTTCGGCGATGATGTACATGGCGCCTACCTGGCCCACCACCCGCAGGGGGGGCAGACGGGCCGGCTGCTGGGACGGGACAGGGCGAGAGGAGCCGCCTGTCGCGGGCTGGTGCCAGTTCTCCTGGCGCGCCTCCGTCTGGTCACCTACCGGGAGGGGTGACGACTGGCGGGCAGGCTGGCCGGGCGGCACGAACAGATCCAGGTGAGATTGCCGGCCGGCGCCAAGCAGAGCCTCCCGCCGGGTCGCCCATCCACTGTCTGGCCCCCTTGTCCCCACATCCTCGGCAGGGGGCTGGGGGGAGGGCAGGGCCAGATCCGGCGGCGCGGCGTGGCGTAAGATCGCCTGGCGGGTGGCCTTCTGCACCGCGCTGAAGATCCGGCGCTCCTCCACGAAGCGCACCTGGGTCTTCTGGGGGTGGACGTTCACATCCACCAGTTCCGGGGCCACCTCCACAAAGATGACGGCCAGGGGGTAACGCCCCACGGGCAGCAGGGTGTGGTAGGCCTGCACCACCGCATGGACCAGGCTACGATCCTCCACATAGCGGCGGTTGACAAAGATGTCGATGTGGCTGCGGTTGGCCCGGGTGAGGCTGGGCAGGCTGGTGTAGCCGGTCACCCGGACCGGGCTCTCTTCGGGGTTCGCCCCGGCCGCTTCGGCCCCGGGCAGCTCCTCCGCCATGAAGGAGACATCCTGGGCCACATCCAGCCCGGGCGGAGAGGTCCCGTCCCCCGGCAGCAGGGAGACCATCTGCCGGGCGTTTTCCAGGCCGTACACCTTGGCCAGGACGTCGAAAGGGTCGCCGTTGCCGTTGGATTGGAAGACCAGCCGGCCGTCGTTGACCAGGCTGAAGCGGCGGTCCGGGTGGGCCAAGGCATACCGCTGCACCAGGTTGGCAATGTGGCCAGCTTCGGTGGCGGCCTTGCGCAAAAATTTCTGGCGAGCCGGCACGTTGTAGAAGAGATGCTCCACGCTCACCACCGTGCCCACCGGTGAGCCGGCCCGTCCCCGGCCCACGATTTGGCCGCCCTCTACCCGCACCTGCACGCCGAAGGGCTCATCCCGATGCCGGGTGGTCAGGGTGACATGGCTGACGGCGGCGATGCTGTACAGGGCTTCGCCCCGAAAGCCGAAGGTGGCGATGTGGCTGAGATCCTCGGCCGTATGGAGTTTGCTGGTGGCGTGGCGTTGGAAGGCCAGCTCCGCTTCGTCGGCGGGGATGCCATGGCCGTTGTCCGTGACGCGCAGCAGCCGCCGGCCACCCTCCCGGATCTCGACGCGGATCTCGGTGGCGCCGGCATCCAGGCTGTTTTCGATCAATTCCTTGGCGGCATTGGCGGGCCGCTCCACCACCTCACCGGCAGCGATCTTGGCGGCCACCTCTGGCTGCAAAATCTGGATGGGCATGGCTCTGATTATAGCATCCACACCAGGCAGGGCCAAGGAATTCTCCGGGTCCGCTTACGGGCCCCTTTGCCCCGCAGGGAAGGGGAGGCGAACAGTTTTCGTATTCGTAAACCTGGTAGATCCCGCCCGATTTTTCCGCTATAATTGGGGACGTTCCGTTTCCGCAACCGTGGAGGTGCCGGCATCCGGCTTCGATCTGGCGAAGTCGCCCCGATACGTCAGGGGTTTGGTCGGCCTGGATGCGGGCAGGTACAAAAGGAGGACTCAACATGCAAGCCATCGAAGGAGATCAGGACCACCGACAACAACCTCGCCGCCGGCCTCGCCCCGGGTATGCCCTGGTTTTTGTACTGCTCTTGCTCCTGGCCGGCCACGCCTGGCTGACCGGGCAGGCCTGGGCCCAGACGGGGAGCAGCTCCACCGACGGGACCCTGCCGCCGCCAGGGGACACCATCGTGCCGGTTTCGGCCCAGGTCCGTCTGGCCCACATGGCCCCCTTCGCCAGCAACACCCTGCTGAACGTCACCCTCAGTGGAAGCAACAGTATCTATCAGTTCTTGAACCTGGAGCTGGGCGACTTCACCAGCGGATACGTGGGCCTGTCGCCGGGCACGGTGACGGTCCAGGTGATCCCCCAGGTCGTCCCCAGTTTTACCGTCACCGAGACCCTCGCCCTGCCCACCAGCTACACGGGGGCCATCGTGGGTGGCAGCAACGGCTGGCCCCTGGAGATGCTCTGGCTGGTGGATGAGACCGGAACCCCGCCGGCGGGCCTGGGCAAGATCCGGGTGGTCCATGTGGCGCCCTTTGCCAACACCTCGGCCGGCACCCGTCTTCACGTCCGCACCCAGGGCGGCCAGGTGATCGACCCCAGCCTGGAGAACCTGGAGTACCGGGATGAAAGTGGCTTCCTGACCCTGCCGGTGGGCAGTTACGACTGGCGCGTTCTACAGGCAGGGGACAACAGCACGTGGCTGGATCTGCCGCCTTTCAACCTGTTGCCCGGCGCCGTGCTGACCCTCTGGCTGATGGGCGATGGCATCAACCAGCCGCCCGTCAGCCGGCTCCTGGTCTCCCAGGGCGGTGGGGGAACCCTGCTCTACTTCCCCATCATTTTCGGCAACTCTTCTTGACCGGCTCGCTTGACCGGCTCGCCAATGGCAGAGGCCCACACCGTCCGGTGTGGGCCTCTGAATTTCTACAGCCACCGTACCATCAGCCGCCGCCAATGGCCGGCACAAAGTGAATTTCGCTGGGCTCCTTCAGCCGATGGCGCAGCCCCCGCCGGCTCATCTCCCCGTTAATGACCACGGCGATGTAGGGGTGAATCCGGTCGCCATCGCACAGACGCTCCCGTATGCCCGGAAACCGGGCCTCCAGGGCGTCGATGACCTCGCCCACGGTTTCCCCTGACACCGTCACCTGCTCCACGCCACCGGTGAGATCCCGGTGGAGGGAAGGGATCCAGACTTCATGCTCCATGGAGTCGTTCAAACCTCCGCCCATCGACCGAACCAGTCCGCCGATGGGCCTGCAACCTGTCCCAGTCTGAAAGGGACAGGGCAGCCCTTAGCTGCGGATCATCTCCATCTCGGGGCTGTCGGCCGCGTCCAGCACGGCCCGGACGATCTTGTCGTAGCCGGTGCAGCGGCAGAGGTTGCCCGCCAGCCACATGCGGACGTCGTGCTCGGTGGGGTCGGGGTTTTTGTCCAGCAGCGCCTTGGCGGAGACGATGAAGCCCGGCGTGCAGATGCCACACTGGAGGGCAGCATGCTCCAGGAATTTCTGCTGCAGGGGATGGAGCCGGTCGCCCAGGGCGATCCCTTCGATGGTGGTGATCTCGGCGCCCTCGGCCTCCACCGCCAACACCAGACAGGAATTCACCAGCCGGCCGTTCATGATCACGTTGCAGGCGCCACAGTTACCGTTGTTGCAGCCTTCCTTGGCGCCGGTCAGCAGCAGGGTCTCCCGCAGCACCTCCAGCAGACTCTGGCGCGGCTCGCACAGGAATTCCACCTCTTCCCCGTTGATGGTCGTCTGGACTTGCACTTTCTTGGACATGCTTTTTCGCTCTCCCGATTCTATCTGGGCTATGGGACTCGTCGCTTCTTTTCCGGCCGCCCGGGTTCATTTCCCAGGGAACAGGGCAGGTCAGCTGGCCTGAGCTCGCTCGATGGCCTTCTTCAACACCCGCCGGGTGAGGACGCCGGACAGGTGCTTGCGATATTCGGCGGTGCCCCGCATGTCGGTGATGGGTCGCGCCGCGGCTTTGGCAATTTCCGCAGCCCGCTCGATCACCTCGTCGCTGATGCGCTGTCCCGCCAGGGCTTCGCCCGCTTCGGGCACGTAGAGGGGGGTCGGCGCCACCGCGCCCAGCGCGATGCGGGCCGACTGGATCACGCTGCGGCTCTCGTCCAGCTGCACCGAGGCGCCCACACCCACCACCGCGATGTCCATCTCGTTGCGGGGGATGAAGCGCTGGTAGGCGGCGCCGAAGCCCGGCCTGGGCGCCGGGATCTGCAGGTAGAGCAGGAATTCACCCGGCTGCAACACCGTGCGGCCCGGCGCCACGCAAAACTCTTCCACCGGCACTTCCCGGCGGCCGTTGGGCCCCGCGATGACGCACACGGCCGAATGGGCGATCAGGTTCGGGATGGAGTCCGCCGCCGGCGAGGCGTTGCAGAGGTTGCCCCCCATGCTGGCGCGCCCCTGGATCTGGACCCCGCCGATGAGCCGGGCCGAGTCCATAAGTCCCGGATAGAGAGAGGACAGCTCTTCGTCCTCGTACATACGGTAGCAGGGAACCGCCGCCCCCAGACGCAGGCCACTCTCGGGCGAGTAGCTCATCTCGGTGGTTTCGGGCAGCCCCTTGATATCCACAACGACCCTGGCTTCGGCTCGTCCTTCCCGCAGCGCCACCAGGAGGTCAGTGCCACCGCTCAGGACGCGCGCCTGGTTGCCGTTCTGGCGCAGGATGGACACGACCTCATCCACACTTGTTGCGCGCACAAAGTCAAACGCTTGCAAGGTTATACCTCCTTCATCAGGATATCGGTTGGGAAGTAAATGGTCGTGGCGAACCTATATAAATAGGTTGACAAATAGGTCCGTCGTCAACGACTCGGAAGGACAAGAGCATTTGGCCCCGGCAGCAACACCGTGGCCACAGAGCAGAACGGGCGCGATGGGCAGCGCCTGTGGAACCTTTTCATCCATAAGTGTACAGCATCTTATCAGAAATGGTCAAAGGAGTTGCTCGAACTGTGCAGGATTGGTAAGATGATGGCCGTCGGCGTTTTCAACCTTGCAGCTGGATGGAGGTCCCCCGCTCCATGACGTTGCTCTACCTGGCCCTGGCCTACATGGCCGGTATCGTGCTGGGCCGGCTTGCCTGGGAATTCGGCTGGCCGGGCTGTGGCCGGCTGCCGGCCCTCTGGCCCCTGCCCCTCCTGCTCTTGCCCTGGACGCCCCTGTTGAACCGGTTGGCCTGGCTGCGCCCCCCGGCGACCGGCCCCATACGCTGGCCGGCGTCCGCCGGCTTCGAGCCACCCCGCCGGGGCCCTGCCGTCGCCCTCTGGGTCGCCCTGGCCCTCTGCCTGGTGGCTGGCCTCCTCCGCTACGGCTCCCGCCCCTACACCCCCTGTTGGACGCCCCAGGATCTGGCCTACTACAACTTGCCGCCGAACCGGGCCATGGATCGCAGCGCGCCCACGGTCACCCTGGTGGGCCACGTGATCGGCTATCCCCAGGTCACCGACGGCCGCCAGGAGATCCGCCTGGCCGTCCATGCCCTGATCCAGCAGGGCCGGGAAATTTCCGTGGCCGGCCGGGTCCGTTTCGTGACTGCAGCCCACCCACGGTATCAGTATGGCCAGCCCTTGCGGGTCCAGGGGCGCCTGGCCACGCCGCCGGACTTCGAGGACTTTTCCTACCGGGAGTACCTGGCCCGGCAGGGCGTCCACAGCCTGCTCTACAGCCCCCGGGTTCAATCCCTGCCCGGCCCGCGCCAGGGACAGCCCTGGATGCGGGTGCTCTACGCCTTTCGGGCCCGGGGGGAAGCCCTGATCAACCGGCTGTTGCCAGAGCCCTACGCCGCCCTGGCCAACGGCATGCTCCTGGGCATCGAAGCGGGCATCCCGGACGAGCTGTACGATCAGTTCAACCTGACCGGCACCAGCCACGTCATCGTCATCTCCGGCAGCAACGTGGCCCTGGTGGCCGGCCTTCTCATGGCCCTGGGCACCCGGCTGCTGGGCCGACGGGGCGCCCTGGTTCCCACCCTGGCTGGCATTGCTGGCTTTGCCCTGGTGGTGGGGGGCGATGCCGCGGTGCTGCGGGCCGCCCTCATGGGCGGACTCTACGTCATCGCCGTGACCCTGGGCCGCCGCAGCACCGCGCTGGTCAGCCTGGCTGCGGCCTGTTGGGCCATGACCCTGGCCAATCCCCTGGCCCTGTGGGACGTGGGGTTCCAGCTGAGCAGTGCAGCCACCGCGGGGCTCATCCTCTTCACCCCCGGCATCACCCGCCTCTTCAGCCGCCTCGGGCCGGGTTTCGCCGGCGGCCCCCTGGCCGCAACCGCCCCGCCTGACTGGGCCGCCCGGGGGAAGAGTCTGATGCGGGGGTTGGTGGAGGACGGCCTCCTGGTGACCCTGGCCGCCAACATCACCACCCTGCCCCTGGTGGTCTTCTACTTTGGCCGCCTGAGCCTGGTTAGCCTGGTGACCAACCTGCTCATCGCGCCGGCCCAGCCCCTGATCATGCTCTGGGGCAGCGCCGCCCTGCTGGTGGGCGTGCTGGGCCTGGCCTGGCTGGCCCAGGCGCTCCTCTGGATCCCCTGGCTGGGCCTGGCCTGGACAGTGGCCATGGTGCGGTGGACGGCGGCCTGGCCCGGTGCCAGCCTCTCGGTGGCCGAGTACGGCCCCGCGGCCCTCTGGGCCACCTACGCCGCCATTGCCGCCGTCCGCTGGGGCGGCCGCTGGCGTCCCCTGGCCGGACGGGTGGGCGCCTGGCTGCGGGCCCAGGGGCATCGGCGGCTGACCCAGCCTGCCACAGCCGGCGCCCTGGCCGTGGTCCTGGTGCTCACCTGGTGGGGAGCCCTCACCCAGCCGGACGGCCGCCTCCACCTCTACTTCCTGGACGTGGGCCAGGGGGACGGCATCCTGATCCAGACGCCTTCAGGTCGCCAGGTGTTGGTGGACGGGGGGAGCAGCGGGCAGCAGCTCTTCAGCCAGCTGGGCGCGGTGATGCCCTTCTGGGATCGGGAGCTGGACCTGGTGGTGCTTACCCACCCGGACAGCGACCACATGGACGGGCAGGCGGAGCTACCCCTGCGCTTCCACGTCGGCCAGGCCATGGCCACTGAAGCCACCCGGATCAGCCCGGATGCAGCGCTGTGGCGGGCCAACCTGGCCGCCCAGGGCGTGACCCTCACCACGGTCCACGCGGGCGCCTGGCTCGACCTGGGGGATGGGGTTGCGCTGTGGGTCCTGTGGCCGCCGGATCCCGCTTCTGGCGTGGATGGCCTGGAGGAGAGTGACAACGAACGTTCGCTGGTGTTGAAGCTGGTATACGGCAACTTCAGCGCCCTCCTCACAGGGGATGCCGGTCTGCCCAGCGAGGAGCGGCTCATGGCGCAGGGCGCGCCCCTGGCAGCCACCGTGCTGAAGGTGGGCCACCACGGCAGCAAGTCCAGCACAGGTCCCGATTTCGTGGCCGCGGTGAACCCGGCGGTGGCCGTGATCCAGGTGGGCGCGGACAACGACTACGGCCACCCCGCCCCCGACGTGCTGGCGCACCTCCAGGGGCGTCTGGTCTTGCGCAACGACCTGCATGGAACCATCCACCTGGCCACCGATGGAGAGCGCCTCTGGATCGAGCCCATGCCGGCGGATGCCCCGGAACCATGAGCCCAGGGCAGACGCAGCTGGGCAGATTCCGGCCATCTTGAACGATACTCAGAAGGTCCACAATGTTGCGGCCTGGCCCAAAGTCGCCTATAATGCCGCCAGTTGCGCCGGGGTCCGGAGCCCCGGCCCAGGAACCCGGTCGCCCGGTCCAAACCTGACCGGGCGTTTTTGTGTTTATATTTCTGATGGAAGCCATGCAAAAATCATCCGCAGTTGAATCAACGGCCCAGATGCAGGACGTACAGACCGACATTCGCGCCGATATTCGTAACGACATTCGCAACGTGGCCATCATCGCCCACGTGGATCACGGCAAGACCACCCTGGTGGACGGCATGTTGCGCCAGACCAACGTGTTCCGGGCCAACCAGCAGGTGGCCGAACGGGTGTTGGATTCCAACGACCTGGAACGGGAGCGGGGCATCACCATCCTGGCCAAAAACACGGGCATCGTCTACAACGGCGTCACCATCAACATCGTGGATACGCCGGGCCATGCCGACTTCGGCGGTGAAGTGGAGCGGGTGATGAACATGGTGGACGGCGTTCTGCTGCTGGTGGATGCGGTGGAAGGCCCCATGCCCCAGACCCGCTTTGTCCTGCGTCAGGCGCTGGCCAAGGGCCACAAGGCCATCGTGGTGGTCAACAAGGTGGACCGGCCGGCTGCCCGGCCGGACGAGGTGGTGAACGCCACCTTCGACCTCTTCATCGACCTGGGCGCCACAGAAGAACAGGCCGACTTCCCGGTTATCTACACCCGCGCGCTGGAAGGCCGGGCCGGCCACGCGCCGGACCAGCTGGCCGAGGATCTGCGCCCGCTCTTCGACGCCATCCTCCAGCATCTGCCGCCCCCCCGGGTGGACCGGACCGGCCCGACCCAGATGCTGGTGACCACCCTGGAATACAGCAACTACGTGGGCAAAATCGCCGTGGGCCGGCTGAGCAGCGGCACCCTGCGCACCGGCCAGGCCATCGCCCGCATCACCCCCGACGGGGAGGTGGTGTCCGGGCGGGTCAGCCAGGTCTACATCTTCCGGGACCTCAAGCGGCTGGAGGTGGAGGAAGTGGAGGCGGGCAACATCGTGGCCGTGGCCGGGCTGCCCGACGTGGGCATCGGCGACACCCTGGCCGACCCGGCGGATCCCCGCCCCCTGCCGCCCATCTCGGTGGAAGAGCCCACCGTCCGCATGACCTTCAGCGTCAACGACAGCCCCTTTGCCGGCCAGGAGGGTCAGTACCTCACCAGCCGCCATCTGCGGGCCCGGCTGCATCAGGAGATGGAACGCAACGTGGCCCTGCGGGTCACGGAGGTGGACGGGGCAGAGGTCCAGGGAGGCACCTTCCTGGTGGCCGGCCGGGGCGAACTCCATCTGGCCGTGCTCATCGAAACCATGCGCCGGGAGGGGTACGAATTTGCCGTCAGCCGGCCGGAGGTCATCTTCCGGGAAGGTGAAGGGGGGCTGTTGGAGCCGGTGGAGGAGCTTTACGTGGAGGTGTTGGCCGATTACCTGGGCGCGGTGAGCGAGATGTTGGGCCGACGCCGGGGCCAGCTCCAGAATATCCGCTACGGAGACGATGGCACGGTCTACTGTGAGTACCTGGTGCCCACTCGGGGGATGTTGGGTTTCCGGCAGCCGTTTTTGACCGCCACCCGGGGCACGGGCATCTTCCACACCCTCTTCCACGGCTATGTGCCCTACATGGGCGACATCGAAACCCGGGAACATGGCTCCCTGGTGGCCCTGGAGACGGGCACCGTCACCAGCTATGCCCTGGAGCAGTTGCAGCAGCGGGGAACCTTCTTCGTACGGCCGGGCGACCAGGTGTACGCCGGGCAGGTGGTGGGCCAGCACATCCGCGACGAGGACCTGGTCCTCAACGTGTGTCGGACCAAGGCCCTGACCAACTTCCGGGAGAAGCCGAAGCAGGACAGCGAGGGGCTGATGGCCACACGAACCCTCTCCCTGGACGATGCCATCGAGTACCTGGGCGATGATGAGCTGCTGGAGGTCACCCCCCAATCCTTGCGCATCCGCAAAAAAGAGCTGCGCCATGAGGTACGGCAGCGCGCGGCCAAACGGGCCCGCCAGGGGGGTAGTGGGGTAGAATCCCGTACCCCGTTCCCTTCGTTGACACGGCGCCATTCCCTGTGCTAGACTCTCTCCAACCTCGCGGTGGATCCACGTGTGTCTAGCGTTCTCCGTAGCCAGGTGGACCGCCAGCCTCGACTCCAGGTTGTAACCACTACCGTTCATGAAAGGACCGTGAACCGATGGGAATCAAGCGCTCACAACCCAACCCCAAAGCCCGCGGCATGAGCCGACGCCAGTTCCTGCGCTACACAGCCCTGGGCGGTTCGGCGGCTTTCCTGGCGGCCTGTGCCGTTCCCGCTGAACCCAGCACCGAGACCGGCGCGCCGGCAGCGCCCGCCGAAGGGGCAGCTCCGGCCCCGACGGAAGGGCAGGACGGCGGCACCATGATCTGGCTGGGCCACCAGGAGATCGCCAGCCTCTCGCCGGACGATGCCGGCCCCGACGTGCACTTCGTCATCGTCTACAACATCCACAACCCGCTGCTCTACTACAACGAATATAACGAGGTCGAGCTGGTGTTGGCCGAGAGCTACGAGGTGGCCGACGATGGCCTCACCTACACCTTTAAACTGCGGGAAGGTGTCAAGTTCCACGACGGCAAGGAGCTCACCTCCGCCGACGTGAAGTATACCTACGACTACTACCGCAACCCCGACAACGCCGCCGTCAGCGCAGGCGACTTTTTCGGCATCGACTCCATCGAGACGCCGGACGACTACACGGTGGTGGTCAAGATGGCCCAGGTCAACGCCGCCTCCCTGGCCACCTGGGCCAGCTTCGGCATCGTCCAGTCCGAATACCACGCGGAAGTGGGCGAGGAGACCTACCGCACCGCGCCCATCGGCACCGGCGCCTACAAGCTCAAGGAGTGGCGGGCGGCGGAATACACCGAGATCGAGGCCTTCGACGACCACTTCCGGGGCCGCCCCAAGATCGACACCATCCGCCTGGAGGTGGTGCCGGAGCCGTCGGTGCGCATGGTGGCCCTCCAGTCCGGCGAGGCCCACTCCTCGGTCTGGCCTCTGCTGGTGGAAGATAGCCTGACCCTGGAGCAGGATCCCAACTTCATCCTCTTCCGCACCCTGGGCAACTCCATCAAGCACTTCCCCCTGAACAACCAGCTGCCCCAGCTCTCGGACAAGCGGGTCCGCCAGGCCATGATGCACGCCCTGGATCGCCAGCGCATCATCGACGACCTCTGGGCCGGGACGGCCCAGGTGGCCCACTCCAACATCCCGCCCTCCAGCTTCTACCACAAGCCGGATCTCAAGCAGTACGACTACAACGTGGAAAAGGCCAACGCCCTGCTGGATGAGGCAGGCTGGGTCATGGGTGCGGACGGCATCCGGGAAAAGGACGGCATGAAGCTCTCCTTCACCTGCACCACCATCTCCGGCGACTCGGCCCGTCGGCCCATCGCCGAGCTGGCCCAACAGATGCTGAAGGAAGTGGGTATCGACATGCAGCTGGCCGAGGCGCCGGTGGCCTCCATCCTGGAGGGCATGCGCAACGGCACCCTGGACGCGTCCCTCTTCAACTGGACCTACAACACCAACGCCGTGGAGCCGGACCCCTTCTCCACCCTGCACTCCACCGGCGGCAACAACTTCAACAACTTCCGCAATGAGGAGATGGACCAGCTCATCGAAGCGGGCCTGAACGTGGTGGACCCCGAAGAGCGCCGGGTCTACTACGACCGCATCCAGGAGATCTTCGTGGAGGAAGTGCCCTGCCTCTACCTCCAGTTTGACGAATGGCTGATCCCCTTCAGCCGGCGCATCCAGGGCCTGCCGGAGAACCCCAAGGCCTCCACCGTCTACTACCTGCGGGCCCACGAGTGGAGCCTGTCAGAAGCCTGATGGGCCGTTCGTAAATGAAAACGCCGCGCCCTCTCCACCAGGCGAGATGGGCGTGCCAGACGTCGTACCAGCAGGGGTGTGGCATGGAAGCGGCTCCAGGCCGAAACATGCCACACCCCGCCGTTGAATAACACCATTAAACAACGAGCCACCCATGCTACGTTACATCACCCTGCGCCTGTTGCAGGGCGCGCTGGTTGTCTTTCTCATCAGCATCCTGACCTTCGTCATCATGCGCCTGATGCCGGGCGATCCGGTCTATCTGCTCCTGGGCGAGGGACAGGTGCGCATCTCCCAGGAGCAGATGGCGGCCATCCGCAGCCGCTGGGGCCTGGATCGGCCTTACCACGAGCAGTACCTGATCTGGGCCGGCAACCTGCTGCGGGGCGACTTTGGCGAGTCCCTGATCCGCACCGGCGTGCCCGTGCGCCAGATGATCTTCGAGGCCATTCCGGTGACCGCGGAGCTCAACATCTACGCCCTGCTCCTGGCCCTGACCGTTTCCCTGCCGGTGGGCATTCTGGCCGGGGTGCGGCGCAACTCCCTCCTGGACTACGCCACCTCGGCGGGGTCCGCCCTGGGGATTGCCATGCCCAATTTCTGGTTTGGCCTGATGCTTATCGTTCTCTTCTCGGTGGTGCTCAACTGGCTGCCGCCCTATGGCCTGAAGAGCTGGCACGGCTACATCATGCCGGTGCTCGTCCTGGCCACCGAGCAGATGGCCGTCTTCACCCGGGTCATGCGCAGCTCCACCATCGAGGTGCTCAACCAGGACTACGTGCGCACGGCCCGGGCCAAGGGGCTGGCGGAGCATGTGGTCCTCTTGCGCCATGCGGTGCGTAACGCCCTCCTGCCGGTGGTCACCGTGATCGGCTTCAACATCGCCTTCCTCCTCAGCGGCACCATCGTGGTGGAGACGGTCTTCGCCCTGCCCGGGATTGGCCGCCTCTTCACCGATTCGGTGCTGCGGCTGGACTATCAGGTAGTCCAGTCCCTGGTGGTTATCCTGGCCGTGCTGGTGGTGGTGGCCAACCTGTTGACCGATCTGGTCTACGCGGTGGTGGACCCGCGTATCCGCATTGAGTAGGAAGGTAGTGAACGTTGCCATGACCGTTTCGACGACCTCAGCCGAGTCACTGCAGATGGTGCGGGACGCCCAACACCGTTCAGAGTGGCTGCAGGCCTGGCGCCGTTTTAGCGCCAATCGCATTGCCATCCTGGGCCTGGTGTTGGTGGGCATCCTCTGCCTGATCGCCCTGTTCGCCGACCAGCTGGCCCCGTACGATCCCCTGGAAAGCATGCGGGGTATGCGGGGCGTGAGCCCATCCTGGGAACACCCCTTCGGCTTTGACCACCTGGGGCGGGATCTCTTCAGTCGGGTCATCTACGGCGCGCGGGTGGCGCTGCTGGTGGGGCTGGCATCCACCGTGCTCTCGGTGACCATCGGTGTCCTCATCGGGGCAGTGGCTGGCTTTTTCGGCGGCTGGGTGGACACGGTGCTCTCCCGCCTCATCGACACCCTGATGGCCTTCCCCATCATCGCCCTGCTCATCGTGCTGGCCGCCGTGATTGGCCCCAGCCTGCCCACCACCATCATCGTCATCGGCGCCACCGTCTGGGCCCGCTATGCCCGGGTGGTGCGGGCCGATGTGCTCAGCCTGCGAGAACAGGACTTTGTCGTGGCTGCCCGGGCCCTGGGCGTGGGCAACGGCCGCATCATCTTCCGCCACCTCCTGCCCAATGTGCTGGGCCCCATCATCGTCCTGGCTTCCCTGGGGGTGGGGAGCATCATCATCCTGGAGGCGGCCCTCTCGTTCCTGGGGCTGGGCGTGCGCCCGCCGACACCCTCCTGGGGCGGCACCCTGGCCGACGGCCGGGCGTACATCCTGCGCTATCCCCACATCTCCCTCTTTCCGGGCCTGATGATTGTCATCACCGTGCTGGCTTTCAACTTCATCGGCGACGGCCTGCGAGATGCCCTGGACCCCCGCCAGCGCACGTAAAGCCGACGCCGGCACCCACCCGAATGCTGGAGTACCCGCCATGTCCCTGCTCCATAATATCCAGGCCGCCGTCGCGGCCAGCGGCGCACACATGGGTATTGCCATCCACCACCTGGAGAGCGGCGAGACCCTGGAGCTGAACGCCGACGAACCCTTCCCCCTCTGCAGTGTGCTCAAAATTCCGGTGCTGGTGGAGGCCTTCCGCCAGCTCCGGGAAGGGCGCTTCCGCCTGGACGATCGCTGGGAACTGACCCTGGCCGAGAAGAACCTGCCCAGCGGCGTGCTGGTCTTCCTGCAGGATGGCCTGCAGCCCACCGTGCAGGATCTGCTGACCCTCATGATCATCATCAGCGACAACACGGCCACAGACATGCTCATGCACCGCCTGGGCGTGGCGCGCATCAACCAGACCATGCACGAGCTGGGGCTGGCCGACACCCACATCGCCCTGACCATCCGGGAGATCTTCGACGACATGCTGGGGGAGGCCTCGGATCCCCGCCGCGCCTTCACCGACCTGGATCGCTTCCAGGAGCCGCCGCCCGTGCGCCGGGACGGCCGCGCCTTCAGCACCGGCCCCGACAACGACGTGGGTACCCCCCGGGACATGACCCGGTTGCTGACCCTGATCTTCCGGGGAGAGGTGGTAGACCGGGAAGCCTGTGACCAGATGTTGCACATCCTCCTGCAGCAGCAACTGAACACCCGCCTTCCCCTCTTCCTGCCCGAGGGGGTTCCCTTCGCCCACAAGACGGGCACCCTCTCCGGCATCCGCAACGACGCCGGCATCCTCTACGCCAGCCCCACCTCCCATGTGGCCATCAGCGTCTTCTCCCGCTGGGATGCGGGCGAAGTGGCGGGGGACCCGGTGGCCGAATGGCGGCGGACCACCGCCATCGACGAAGCCTTTGGCCGCATCGGCCGCCTGGTGTACGATCACTACACCACCCGCTGAGTCTTTTGCCCCAGGAGCCCACCATGAAGGTCTTCACCGCCCTTTTGGGCACCGAAACCAATACCTTCTCCCCCTTCTTGACCGGCTACCGCAATTTCGAACAGACCTATCTGGTGCGGGGAGGCGAGCACGGTGACAGGCCCTGGTCCTTCGCCGTGCCCCTGATACGCTGGCGGGAAATGGCCCAGGCCCGGGGCTGGACTGTGGTGGAGAGCCTGGCCGCCTTCGCCATGCCGGCAGGCATCACCCGACGCGAGGTGTACGAATCGTTCCGGGATGAGATCTTGCGGGACCTCCAGGCCGCGATGCCGGTGGACATGGTCCTCCTCAACATGCATGGCGCCATGGTGGCCGAGGGCTACGACGACTGCGAAGGCGATCTGACCGCGCGGGTGCGGGCCATGGTGGGGCCGACGGTGCCCATCGGCGTGGAGCTGGACCTTCACTGCCACCTCACTGCCCAGCTGGTGGAGCAGGCCGACGTGATCATCACCTTCAAAGAGTACCCCCATGTAGATCCGCCCGAACGGGCCGAAGAGCTCTTCACCATCGTCGCCGACGCGGCCCAGGGCAAGGTCAAGCCCCACATCGCCCTCTACGACTGCCGCATGATCGGCGTCTACCACACCACCCGAGAGCCGGTCAAAAGTTTCGTGGCCCAGATGCAGGCCCTGGAGGGCAAGGACGGCGTCCTCTCCGTCTCCCTGGGCCATGGCTTCCCCTGGGGCGATGTACCGGATCTGGGTACCCGGGTGCTGGTGGTGACGGACAACCAGCCGGAAAAGGGCCAGGCCCTGGCCCGAACCCTGGGCGAGCAGTTCTACGCCATGCGCGACCAGGTGCAGCCCACCTACCACACCATGGACGCCGCCCTGGACCAGGCGCTGGCCTTCGCCGGGCAGCCGGTGGTCCTGGCCGACGTGGCGGACAACGCCGGCGGCGGCGCGCCCAACGACTCCACCTTCCTCCTGCGGCGCATGCTGGAGCGGGGCGTGGGCAACGCGGCCATCGGCTGTATCTGGGACCCCGTCGCGGTCCAGGTGGCCCTGGAAGCCGGCGAAGGGGCCAACCTGGACATGCGCATCGGCGGCAAGATGGGCCCCATGTCGGGCGATCCCGTGGACCTGCGGGTGCGAGTAGGGCGCATTGCCCACAACGCCACCCAACGCTTCGGCGCGGGCACTTCCAACCTGGGCGATGCGGTGGCCCTCCACGGCCCCAACGGGCTGGACATCGTGGTCAACAGCCAGCGGACCCAGACCTTCAGCCCGGAGGTCTTCACCAACGTGGGCATCGATCCCCACCAGAAAAAGATCCTGGTGGTGAAATCCATGCAGCACTTCTACGCCGGCTTCGCGCCCATCGCCGCGCAGGTCTACTACGTGGCCGCGCCCGGCGCGCTGGTGCCCGACTTCACTCTCCTGCCCTATCAAAAGGCCAGCCGCAACATCTGGCCCCTGGTCGCCTGACGGGCCAGACGCTGCGGCGCGGTTACGCCAGGCTAGAAAGAAAAGATGAGACAATGTCAGACTTTCATGTCTTGATTCGCGGCGCCCGGGTCGTGGACGGCACGGGCAACCCGTGGTTCTACGGCGACGTGGCCCTCCAGGACGACCGCATCGCCGCCATCACGCCGCCGGGCCAGATCCCTGCCGATAGCGTGGCCGAGGTAGTGGACGCCACGGGCATGGTCGTCTGCCCCGGCTTCATCGACATCCTCAGCCACTCCATCCTCCCCCTCATGATCGACGGCCGTTGCCTTTCCAAGATCACCCAGGGCGTGACCACCGAGATCATGGGTGAAGCCTGGACCCCGGCGCCCTATGGCGGCAAGGTGGACCTGAAGTCCCTGGAGAACAACCCCTTCGCCCTCCAGGTGCCCCAGTGGGTGGAGCGCATCCCCACCTGGAGCCACTTCCGGGACTGGCTGGAGGCCATGGTGGAAGCGGGCGTCAGCCCCAACATCGGCTCCTTCCTGGGCGGCGGGACGTTGCGCCGCTACGCCATGGGGATGGAGATGGGCGAACCGTCGGCCGAGGAGTTGGAGACCATGCGCCGGGTCGCGGCCGCGGCTATGGAGGAGGGAGCCTTTGGCGTCTCCTACGCCCTGATCTACCCACCCGACGCCTATGCCGGCACCGACGAGCTGGTGGAAGTGTGCAAGGTGGTGGGCCAGTACAACGGCCTCTACATCACCCACATCCGCTCCGAAGCGGACGGCCTGCTGGAGGGCCTGGAAGAGGCCCTGGAAATCGGCCAGCGGGCGGATCTCCCCGTCCAGATCTACCACCTCAAGGCCGCCGGTCGACGCAACTGGCCCAAGATGCCCCAGGTGATCGAGCGCATCGAACAGGCCCGGGCCGCAGGCCAGGACGTCACCGCGGACATGTACTCCTACCCCGCGGCGGGCACGGGCCTCACCTCCACCCTGCCGCCCTGGGCTTCCGCTGGCGGCAAGCTCTTCGACAACCTGCGGGACCCGGAAATGCGGGCCAAAATCCGGGCCGAGGCCCTGCACCCTTCGGGCGGCTGGGAGGCCATGGTGGACCTCTGCGGGCCGGAAGGGGTGATGCCCATCGGCTTCCACAAGCCGGAAAATCGTCAGTACGTGGGCAAGCGCCTCTCCGAGATCGCGGCCATGCGCGGCCAGGAGTGGGTGGATGCCGTCATGGACCTGCTGCTCTCCGAGGAACAGCGCATCAGCACCATCTACTTCATGATGAGTGAAGACAACCTGAGGCTCCAGCTCCGGCAGCCCTGGATCATGATCGGCACCGATGCCGGTGGCCTGGACCCGGCCTGGGCCGCGCCCATCGGCCCCTATCACCCCCGGGCCTACGGCTGCTACACCCGGGTGCTGGGGAAGTTTGTGCGGGAAGAGAAGGTCATCGGCCTGGAAGACGCGGTGCGCAAGATGAGCTGGGCGGTGGCATCCCGCCTGGGCCTGCGGGATCGGGGTCGGCTCCACGTGGGGTGCTACGCGGATGTGGTCATCTTCGACCCGGCCACCGTGGCCGACCGGGCCACCTTCGAGGAGCCCCATCAGCTCTCCGTGGGCGTGCGGGACGTGTGGGTCAACGGCGTCCGGGTGCTGCGGGATGGCACCCACACCGGCGCCACCCCCGGCCGCATTGTGGAAGGGCCAGGCCGCCGGGCATAGCCACCGGGACAGGAATCCAAAAGGGCTCATCACCCAGGTGTGTACGGACCTGTTCGGTTCCCTGTAAAATCGGGGTGGGTAGCGCGCATTTGTGGTAGATGAGCCATCAAGAAGGAGCCCAACTGTGTATCACCATCCAGGCGAATATGTCACCGACTTCTGCATCGTGGAGCGCCGGGGGCTGTACCACCTGTTCCACATCCGCGGTGAGCGGTGGACATGGCCCCTGGGCTACAAAGAGCTGGACCTGGGCCATGCCGTCTCCAAGGATCTGCGGACCTGGCACCCCCGGGAGCCGGTGTTGCCCGCCGGTCCGCCCGGCTCGTGGGATGCCACCGGCATCTGGGCGCCGGACATCATCCAGGTGGGCGAAACCTACTACATGTTCTACACCGGCGCCGATGAGGCCAACAACCAGGCCATCGGCCTGGCCACGTCGACGGACCTCTTCACCTGGGAAAAGTACGCCGGCAACCCGTTGGTGGTGCCCGGCCCCTGGTCGGACCGCCACGTGGGCCACGATGTGGCCGGTCGGGACGCCATGGTCTTTGCCGACACCGACCGGGGGCGCTATCTGATGTACTACACCGCGACCCTGGCCGACGGGCGGGCTTGCATCGCCCTGGCCCAGTCCCAGGACCTGCTTCACTGGGAGGATCTGGGGCCGACCTACGTGGAGGAGGATCGCAGCTACGACCGCCTGGAGTCGGCCTACCTGGTGCCCCACGGGGGCCGCTATTACCTCTTCTACAGCGCCAAGGGCGGCCCCAAAAGCAAGGGTTTCCCGCCCCAGGCGTTCGCCCATTTCGACATCGTCTACCTGGTTTCCGACGATCCCACCGGTGGCTGGGTGAAGCCGGCCAACCATGAGCTCCTCACCGGCTGGACCTGCGCCAGCGAGCACCCCACCTTCGGCGACACCACCTACATGCTCTACATCATCCAGGAGGAGCTGGGCGGCATCTGGGGTGCCTCCACCCTGAGCGATCCCAAGCGCATGGTCTGGCAGCCGGACGGCACCGTGCGCATCCACGAGTATGTGCCCGAAGGGGTGGCCCGAGAAGCCCTCTTCACAGACCGGGCGGATGGCTACACCGGCTGGGTCCGCCATGGGGAGGGCTGGCAGGCGTGGCGCGCCAACCTGATGGCCGCTTCCTCCCCGGGAGAGGACAGCTACCTGATGAACACCCTGTGGGGTACCGACCTGGCCCTGGAGGCCCAGGTGCAGGCTGGGCCAGATGGCGTGGCCTCGCTGCTGGTGCGCAGCAACCCGTCCGCCCTGGCCGGCTATCGCATCAGCCTGGACTTCGGGCGGGGTGTGGTGGGCTTTTACCGAAGCTTTCCCGGGGCGCCGGACCAGCCCCTCCAGGAGCGGCCTGTGACCCTCTCCGGGGATGCCTTCCACCGGCTCAAAGTGGTGGTGCAGGGGAAATTCTTCGAGATCTACGTGGATGATGCCCTGACCATCGTCCGGGATGAAGCCACCTACCCGGAGGGCTGCTTCGGCCTGCACGCCCGGGGGCAAGCCCGGTTCCAGGATGTGTGGGCCTACCGCTACGTGGATGCCGAAGGGGAGGACCCCACCTGGCACCGGCGCTGTACCCCCCGCCACCTGTTCCCATCCCAGTAGCCGGGGCGGCCTTCCCGGCGAATTTACCAGCCGCCCCGGCCAGTTTACCGGTCTCCGGCGACCCGACGCTTGTGCCAATCCTCGGCGAAGAGGTTGAAATGGAGCTCCCGCTGGGGGTGGGCCCGGATCACATCTTCGTTGAGGGTGAGGCCCAGGCCTGGGCCACTGGGCAGGGCGAAATAGCCGTCCACCACCTCGGGCAGGCCGGTGGCAGCCTCTTTCACATAGGCCTCGGCAAAGTCGTTGAAATACTCCTGGATCTTGAAGTTGGTGGTACAGGCCGCCAGGTGGAGGGCAGCCGCCGTGGAGGCCGGGCCGCCCACGTTGTGGGGCGCGATGAGCATGTAGTAGGCGTTGGCCCAGGCGGCCAGCTTCTTGGTGTTGAGGATGCCGCCGTAGTGGGTGATGTCCACCTGGATGATGTCGGCCGCCTGCAACTCGAAGAGCTCCCGATACTCGAAGGGGGTGTGGATGCGCTCACCGGTGGCGATGGGAACCCCCAGGGGGGCGATGGCATCGGAGACCTTCTTGAGCGCGGCCAGATTTTCCGGCGGCACGGGCTCCTCGTACCAGCCCGGCTTGAAGCGCTCCAATTCCCGGGCAATGTCGATGGCCGTGGCCGGGTTGAAGCGGCCGTGCATCTCGATCAGGATGTCCACGTCCGGCCCCACCGCGTCCCGCACAGCCTCCACCAGCGCGATGGACTTGAACTTCTCCTCCTTTTCCAGCTCGTAGAAGCCGGCGCCGAAGGGATCGAACTTCAGGGCCCGGTAGCCTCGCTCCACCACGCGTTTGGCCGCGGCGTGGAACTCCTCTGGCGTCCGTTCCACCGTGTACCAGCCGTTGGCGTAGGCCTTGATCTTGTCCCGCACCGCGCCGCCCAGCAGACGATAGACGGGCTGGCCCAGGGCCTGGCCCACGATGTCCCAGCAGGCGATCTCGATCAGGGCGATGCCGCTCATCACGACTTCGCCCGCGCGGCCGAAGTCCTCCAGGTACATGCGGTGGACGATCTGCTCGATGTTGAAGGGATCATTGCCCAGCACATAGCGGGGCACCGCTTCCTTGAGGTAGCCCACCACGGCCTCGGTGCGGTTCAGCGCGCGCACGTCGGCCACGCCAACCAACCCCTCGTCCGTCTCCACTTTGACAAAGGTGATGTTGCGCCAGTCGGTGCCCATGGTCATGGGCGTGACACGGGTGATTTTCATGGAGCCTCCCTTTCCTCTGGGAACGAATCTTTTAGCCCTGCAACAGGGACTGGCCGCCGTCGATCCACATCTCGGTGCCGGTGATGTGGCTGGCGGCGTCGGAAGCCAGGAAAGCGATGAGCTGGGCCACCTGCTCCACCGTGCCCGGTGCGCCGTGGGTGAGGGGGATCTTGCCCTGGGGGAATTCTACCGGATAGCGGATCTTCTCCACGTTGCGCAGGTAGGTGTTGTCGCTGATCTCGGTCTTGATCCAGCCGGGGCAGATGCAGTTGACCCGCACCTTGTGGGGCGCCAGCTCCAGCGCCACCATCTTGGTGAAGGCCACCTGCGCGGCCTTGGAACAGGAGTAGGCCGTGGCCCCGGTGTTGCTGAACATGCGGGTGCCGTTGACCGAAGAGACGACCACCACCGAGCCGCCCTGCTTTTTCAGGTAGGGCAGGGCGTACTTCACCGTCAAAAAGGTGCCCTTGAGGTTGATGTCCAGGGTCTGATCCCATTCTTCCGGCGTGATCTCCTCCAGCGGTGCCCAGACGCCGTTGATGCCCGCGTTGGCTACCACGATGTCAATGCGGCCCCACCGCTCGCCCACCTGCTGCACGGCCGCTTCCATCTGATCCGGCTGGGAGACATCGGCGCGGACGGCCATGGCTTCACCGCCGGCGGCCTGGATTTCGTCCACCACTTCCTGCAACTGGGACGACGTGCGCCCCAGGGCAGCCACCCGGGCCCCCTCCTGGGCCAGCAACAGGGCCGCCCCCTTCCCGATACCCGAACCGGCCCCGGTCACCAGGGCCACCTGACCTGCAAATCGCATGGTTCGACTCCTCTATTTCCCTTGATTTTGTTTGATGGATCGCCTGCAGAAACCACAGATTCCACAGATAGGGCAGAATTTCGACGCTGGGTCGACAGGGAGTCGGCATCCAAGGATGCTCACTCCGCAAATGGGCAACGACTGCGCAGCACTGAATCTGTGTTCATCGGGGAAATCTGTGGTTTCTGCCGTGGGGTCATCTGTGGACCGAATCCCAGCGGAAGCAACTGACCACATGATCGTTGACCAGGCCACACGCCTGCATGAAGGCATAGCAGACCACCGGGCCCACAAAGGCAAAGCCGCGGGATTTGAGCGCCTGGCTCATGGCCCGGGATTGGGGCGTTTCGGCTGGCAATTCGTCCAGGCTACGCCAGTGGTTGATCACGGGCTGGCCGTCCACAAACTGCCAGATGTAGGCGTCGAAACTGCCGAAGTCCTCCTGGACGTCCAGAAATGCCCGGGCGTTCTGAATGAAGGCGCGGATTTTCAACCGGTTGCGCACGATGCCCGGGTTCTGGAGCAGCTGGGCGATCTTGGCTTCGTCATAGGACGCGATGCGGGCAGCGTCGAAGCCGTCGAAGGCGGCCCGGTAGTGCTCCCGCTTGTGGAGGATCGTTCGCCAGCTCAGGCCGGCCTGGGCCCCTTCCAGGCAGAGCATCTCAAACAGGCGCCGATCATCGTGGAGGGGCACCCCCCACTCCTGGTCGTGGTAGGCCTGCATCAGGGGGTCGTCCCCGGCCCATTCACAGCGCTGCAAGCTCATGGCCGAGTCTCCTCTGCAATTCTTCCATCGTGGCTGTACCTGTGGGCGGGTGGGCCAGGGCCAGGCCCGGCTTAGCGGGGGGGAACCTGGGGCGGTTGGGGCGCCAGCCCCATCTCCTGCAGCAAGCCCACCAGGCCGATGTTGGCGCTGAAGGCGATCAGCGCCGGCAGCAGCAGAAAGAGGGGCAGGGTCAGCGCCACGCTGGCCACGATCAACACCAGCTGGAAGAGCAGCAGTAAGAAGGTGTACAGCGGATGGCGCAGGGCCAGGATGGCTGCGTTGCGCCAGGCCAGCTTGATGCTGGGCTCGTCCTGTTGCCAGAAGAGGGGGAAGACATATTGGCCCACCATGAGGCTGACCACAAAGAGCCAAAACCAGAAGATGCCGAACATGCGCAGCCAGCCCTGGGTGTTCAGGTAGAACCAGCAGTTGAAAAGGAGGGCGGCCGGCACCACCAGGTTCAGCAGATAGAGGATCCAGCCCCGGCCGATGTGTTGACGGGCCGCTTCCCAGAAGAACGAATTGTCCACCCGCTTGTAGTTGGCGACCCGGTTGGCCACGTGGTGGAGGCCCATGGTGGCCGGCGCCGCCGGCAGGATCAGGATGGTCCCCAGCCACCACATGACGCTGAGGAAGACGCACAGGAAGAGCTCATCGTAGACCGCCTTCAAGGTACGCCCCATGATGACAAAAGCTTTCATCGATCGAATTCACCTGCTTCGTTTGTCCGCGTGGGCGGCATGGTTGATGAATGAAATTTAGTATACCATAGACCCTGTGGAAGCGGATGCCATGGCTTTGCCTTTGCCTACCAGAGCCGCTATAATGCCACCATCGGTCCATACCCGAATGAGAGAAACGAGGGGCACCGTACATGGCGAACGAAGCACGACACATTCTGGTTGGCGTGGCCTGGCCCTATGCAAACGGAGAAAAACACATCGGCCAGATCGCCGGCGCGTATCTGCCGCCGGATATCTTCGCCCGCTATCAGCGCATGGTGGGCAATCATGTGCTCATGGTGAGCGGCTCCGACACCCACGGCACGCCGGTCACCCTCAAGGCCGAACAGGAAGGAACCACGCCGGCCGCAGTCATCGATAAATACCATGCCCTCTTCATCGATGGCTGCCTGAAAATGGGGCTGACCTTTGACCTTTACACCCATACCGACACCCAAAACCACTGGAACGTCACCCACCAGATGTTCCTGCGCCATCTGGAGACGGGCTATCTCTACAAGGACGTGCAGAAGCAGTGGTATGACCCCCAGGCCCGGCGCTTCCTGGCCGACCGCTACGTGGAGGGCACCTGCCCCTTCTGCGGCTACCCCGACGCCCGGGGGGACCAGTGCGACAACTGCGGCCGCCTCTACGACGCCCTGGAACTGAAGAACGCCCGCTCCAAGATCACCGGCAATACCGAGCTGGAAGTCCGGGAGACCGAACACTTCTTCCTGGACATGGCCAAGATGGTGGATCCCCTGCTGGCCTGGATCAACCAGGACAAGGAGCACTGGCGGCCCAACGTCCTCAACTTCACCCGGGGGCAACTGGAACTGCGGGAACTGCGCGGCCGCCCCATCACCCGGGACATCGACTGGGGGGTGACCATCCCCCTGCCCGGCTATGAGGGCAAGCGCATCTACGTCTGGTACGACGCGGTCATCGGCTACCTGAGCGCGGCCATCGAATGGGCCAAACTCATGGGCGATGATGAATCCTGGCGCCGCTGGTGGGACGCGGATGTGAACCCCGCCGCCCGGATCTACAACTTCATCGGCAAGGACAACATTCCCTTCCACACCATCATCTGGCCCGGCATGCTCATCGGCTACAACGCCGGCGGCAGCAACCTCCACCTGCCCTACGACGTGCCGGCCAACGAATACCTGACCCTGGGCGGTGAGCAGTTCAGCACCAGCCGCGGCCGGGTCATCGGCTTCAACACCGTGCTGCGAAATTTCCAGCCCGACGCCTGGCGCTATGTGCTCACGGCCCTGGCACCAGAAACGTCGGACGTGGAGTTCACCTGGCAGGATTTCCTGGACCGGGTCAACAACGAGCTGGTGGCCAACTGGGGCAACCTGGTCAACCGGGTGCTGGGCTTTGCCTACCGCCGCTTTGAGGGCCAGGTGCCCGCCCCAGGCGACCTGGACGAGGTCGACCAGGCGTTCCTGGCCGAGATCCGGGCCGGCTTTGATTCGGTGGGCCAGCTCTACGACGCGGTCAAACTCAAGGCAGCCCTGACCGAGGTACGCCGGCTCAGCCAGCGGGTCAACCAGTACCTCAACGAAAAGGCCCCCTGGCAGGCCATCCGCACCGACCCCACCGCGGCAGCCACCAGCATCTACGTGGCCCTGCAGGCCATCGACTGGCTGAAGCTGCTGTGGGCCCCCATCCTGCCCCACAGCAGCGAACAGCTCCACACCATGTTGGGGTACGACCGCCCCCTCTTCGGGCGGCAGTACACCGAAACCGTGTCCGACGAACGAGGCAGCCACCTGGTCCTGCGCTACGATCACACCGGGGCCACCGGGCGCTGGGAGGCCACCACCCTGCCCGCGGGCCAACGCCTGGGCGAACCGGTCCCCCTCTTTGAAAAGCTGGAAGAGGCGGAGCTGGCCGAACGCCTGGCCTAGTAAATCCCGGCAGAAATTCGCCGATAGGTTCCACCAGAGGGAGTGCGCCCAGAGGGCACCCGGAATTTCTGCCGTGGTATTTACGCCAGACTGGACTAGGAAGATGGAGAGACAAGCCCTTTACGCTGCTCCCTCCGGGCGGCAAGCCCAGACCGCTCCCCATCCTACCCTGGCCAGCGTCGCGGCCGACGGGGCTGTGTTCGACGCCCTGTACATCCGTCGCCCCCGGCGCTGGCTGGCAGGGATTCTGCTGGCCTACCTGGTGGCCGCCTGTCTCTTCGCGACCAAGACGCCCCCCTGGCAGGCACCCGACGAGCCGGCCCACTACAACTACATCGCCCACATCGCCGCCGGCTATGGCTTGCCCCAGCTCCAGATGGGCGATTTCGACAAGGCGTACATGGACCGCCTGCTGCGCTCCCGTTTTGCGCCGGAGCTCTCCATCCAGAAGCTGCGCTACGAGTCCTACCAGCCGCCCCTTTACTACCTGCTGGCCACGCCCATCTTCTGGCTGACCGGCGGCGACCTGATTGCCCTGCGCCTCTTCGGCGTCTTCATCGGCATGGGAACCATCCTGCTGGTGTATCGCTGTCTGGCCCTGGTTTTCCCGGGCAAACACCTCCTCTCCGTGGGGGCGACGGCGTTTACCGCGCTCCTGCCCATGCATGTGGCCATGAGCGCCGCGGTCAACAACGACGGGCTGGCCGAGCTGTTGCTGATGGCCAGCATGCTGGTGCTGCTCACCTGGATGAAGGTGGAGTACCAGGCCCGGGAACCGGCGGCGTTGCAGGGACAGGAGCGCCGGCTGCTGTTGTTGGGCATCCTCCTGGGGATGGGGCTGTTGACCAAAATTTACGCCTACCTGTTCACGCCCATGGCCCTGGTGGTCATCGTCGCGGTGCTACGCCTCTGGCGCCGGGTGGGCCCAAAGCCCTCCTGGCGGGCTTTGCTCAAGCCCCTGGCCCAGGTCGCCGTGCCGGCTGTGGTGCTAGGCCTCCCCTTCTGGATCCGAAACCTGCTCCTCTACGGCTTCTGGGATGTGCTGGGCCTCCAGCGGCATGACCAGGTGGTGGTGGGGCAGGCCCGCACCGGCGAGTGGATCGCCTATCACGGCTGGGTGGCCTACGGGGAACGGGCCTTCGGCTTCACCTTCAAGAGCTTCTGGGGCGTCTTCGGCTGGATGGGCGTTTTCATGGACGACCGGGTGTATACCGCCCTGCTGCTCTTTTCGGGCGTGATCTTCATGGGGGTGTTGTGGGCCACGGTGCGCCTGATCTCCGGCGGGCCGGACACGGATATGGATCGCTTCCAGGTGGGCGTGCTGATCCTCTTCGGCCTCTTCCTGCTGGCGGTGGGGCTGGGCTACCTGGGCTACAACTTGAAATTTGTCCAGCATCAGGGACGCTACTTCTTCTGGGGCCTTTTGCCCATCAGCACGGTGGTGGCCCTGGGGTGGCGGGAGGTGCTCCAGCCCCTGCAGGGAGTGATTACCGGTTTCCTGGCTGCGGTGCTGGCCGGGGGGTTGGCCCTCATGGGCTACCTGAACGGCGACATAGACGGCTGGACCGTCCTCTCCATCAGCCTCATCGCCCTGGGGCTGTTGTTGCAGCCCCTCTTGCTGGCCGGCACCCATCGCCTGTTGGTCATCCGCTGGCTGCCCCAGTCCATCCAGGCCTGGTGGAACCGGCCGGCCGTGGCCACGGCCCTGGGGGCGCTGCGCTGTCTGGCCTGGTCCCTGCCGTTCCTCTTCCTGTGGGCACTGGATCTCCTGGCGCCTTACCTGTACATCGTCCCGCAGTTGAGTGGCTGACCCCGAAAGGCGTCAATGCGCCGATGGTTTCCACCGATGGCAGGACCGCAAATCTCTGCCGTGGCATGGACGCCAGACTGGACGAAAGAAGGACGACACCATGCAATCAACCCTGCGTCTGCCTCGTTCATCTCCCCGTCTGCGACGGACTCCCCTGGACTTTGTGGCCATCCTGGTGGGTCTGCTGGCGTTGACCCTTTGCAGCCTGGCCTTCTTTTGGCAGTTCTGGCATACCAACCGCATCTTCACCGGCGTCACCGTGGCCGGCGTGCCGGTGGGCGGGCTCACCCGTAGCGAGGCCCTGGGCCAGCTCCAGCGCAGCCTGAGCCGTTACCCCGTGCCGCCCATCAGCCTGGCCTACCAGAATCGACAGTGGCCGGTGACGGCCGAACAGGTGGGCGTCCGGGTCGATCTGCTGGCAGCCATCAACCAGGCCTATCTCCTGGGCCGACAGGGCAATCTGGCCGACCGCCTGGCGGACCAGTTCTTCCTGGCCTGGTGGGGCCATGAGGTGGCGCCTCCGCTACAGGTGGATGAAAACCGGCTGCGCCATCTGGTCGGCCAGGTGGCCACAGCGGTACAGGCCAGCCAGTCGGCCGCGGAAGGAGGCGCAGCTGCGATCACCGTGGACATTGATGCCACCGTGGCGACCCTGGTTCAGGCTCTCCACACCAACGCCACCGGCGCTCCTGTACAGGTCCCCCTTCGGGTTCAGGCCGTCGCGCCATCGGCGCCGGCACCCGCCCTCCCCGTACCCTCCGAGCCGGCCACGCCCACCCGGGGGCCACTCCTGCTGCGCAACCTGCAATTTGGCATCGACATGGCCCTGGACGCGGTCACCCTGGAGACGGTGGTGCAGTCCTGGGATCCGCTCCAGCTGGACGAGGGCGCACTGCGGATGCTTCTAGAGGGCTGGGCCCAGCAGATCAACCTGGCGCCCCGGGACGCGCGCCTGCGCTTTGACCGGGCCACCGGCACGGTGACGGTCCTGCAGCCCAGCCAGCCCGGCCGCCGCCTGGACGTGGACGCGACCCTGGCCTCCATCCGGACGGCGCTGGCCAGCGGCGCGGGCGAGGCGGTGCTGGCCGTTCAGCCGGTGGCCCCGGCGGTGGACATGAACCGCATCGCCGAAATGGGCATCCGGGAGCTGGTGGCCAGCGCCACCACCTACTTCGCCGGCAGCAGCGCAGCCCGGGTCCACAACATCGAGGTGGCGGCCGCCAAGTTCGACGGCGTGGTCATTCCGCCGGGCGGGATCTTCAGCTTCAACCAGCTGGTGGAAGATGTGAGCGCAGCCAACGGCTTCGAGGACTCCCTCATCATCTGGGGCGACCGGACGGCCGTGGGCGTGGGCGGCGGCGTCTGCCAGGTGAGCACCACCATCTTCCGGGCGGCCTACGCCGCGGGGCTCCCCATCGTTGAGCGCTACAACCACGGCTACGTGGTCTCCTGGTACGGCGAACCGGGCCTGGACGCCACCATCTTCACGCCCACCGTGGACCTGCGCTTCCGCAACGACACCGGCGCCTACCTCCTGATCGAGCCGGTGGTGGACAGCCAGGGCGGCACCATCACTTTCAACCTCTACGGCACCCGGCCCGACCGCCAGGTCATCGTCAGCAAACCGGTGATCAGCGACGTGATTGACCCGGGTCCCCCGGTGTACACGGTGGATGAGTCCCTGGCACCCGGCCAGAAGAAGCAGGTGGAGTGGCAACAACAGGGCATGACCGTCAAGGTGGAGCGCACCATCATCGAGAATGGTGTCAGCCGCACGGAAACTTTGACCAGCAAATACCAGCCCTGGCGGGCCGTCTACCTGGTGGGCCCCGGCACCGAAATCCCCGCCACGCCAACCCCTGCGCCCGAAGCGGCCGCGCCATCCACGCCATGACCCGCGATGGTGAACCAATTTCCCGCGTCTGGCGTTGATCTGGCGGGGACATTTCTTTCGTCCCCGCCGCGATCCCGCGGCCTGTTTTCTCCATGACTCTAGTGGAGTCCTTTATTCCATTTGGTAGGAGGATGTTATGCTGCGAAAGGTTCTGTTCAGTTTCCTCATTGCATCGCTGCTCTCAGTGCTCTTGATTTGGGGCGTGTGGGCCCAGGCGGGGACGCCCCAGGCCCAGCCCGCCGGTCCCCGCATTGAGCCCACCGCGGCCGTGGTCACCCAGACGGTGCCCCTGACCCTGACCGTCTACCTGCCCGGCCCCACCGGCACCCAGACCCTCACCTTGCCGGTCTTCCTGAACCTGGACATCCGCATCGGCCTGTCCAGCGAGATGACCGCCAGCGTGGTGACCACCACCAGCCTCACCGTGCCAGAGCCGACGACCGCGGTGACCCTGACGCCCACTACCGTCCCGGCTACGGCTACCCCGCTGCTGACGCCTACCACCGTCCCGGCTACCCCGCTGCCGCCGACGCCCACGCCCCCGGCCACGCCCACACCGGTGGCAGCCGCCTTGACGCCCACGCCGGCGCCTGTCACCGAGAGTGAGACGACCACCACCACGGTGGAAAGCGGGCCGCCCCTCTGCCCCGATCCTCGAGCGGTGATCACCTCGCCCACGGTGGGCCAGGTGCTGACGGGGACGGTGACCATTATGGGCACGGCTACCCACGAGAACTTCCAGTACTACAAGCTGGAATACGCGCCGGGCGCTGGCGCCACCGAGGGCTTCGCCTACCTGGCCGGCGCCGAGACCCAGGTCACCGACGGCGTGCTGGCGGAGGTGGACACCACCGAGCTGGACAACGGAGTCTACACCATCCAGCTGGTGGTGGTGGACCGCTCCGGGAACTTCCCGCCGCCCTGTGCCGTGACGGTGGAGATCGCCAACTGAGCCCATGGGCCGCCCAGCCGACACGGACCCTCCGTCAGGTTGGACAGCGCCAGAAATCCGAAGCGGGACGGCGTGCCGTCCCGCTTCGTCTATTTTTCAGATTTGCATTCGCACACAAGTTCTGGTTTGATTAAGGAACCACACCGTTCCTCAAAGAGAGAGCTGGAGGCACAGCTGCCAAAGCGGGGATCCTGCACACCATGACCATCACCATCGGCAAGATCGTCAAATCCAACACCCATGTGGACTACGTCTGCCAGATCTACGGGCCGGGCGAGAGCGATGTGCTGCCCCAGCCCGGTGACTACAGCTTCGGCACCTTCGTGTCCATCCGGCTGGAAGGACAGGCCGCGCCCGGCGAGCGGCTGGTGGGGGTGATCTACAACACCCTGCTCATGAACCCGGACTTCGGCAACCTGGGCCCCCGGCTGAGCCCCCGGCAGGAGCTGGAAGTCTTCACGCCCGACTACCTGGCCGAGACGGCCACCCTGGTGGGTATCATCGCCCTGGGCTGGATCGACAGCGGCGGACGGCCCTGGCAGGGGGTGCCCGCGGTGGCCGCCACCGTCAACACCCCGGTCCATCGCCTGGAGGACGACGAGCTCTGCCTCTTTCACCAGGGGGATCAGGGACGGCTCAACCTGCGCTATGTGCCCATGCTGCTGGGGCAGAACAGCCCGCTGGTGCCCCAGCTCCTCCTCCAGATCGTGGACCGGCTGGCCCGGCTCTTCCCCCAGGAGCGGAGCCGGCTGGCGGTCATGCGCAACAACCTGGCCTGGAAGAACATTGTCCAGCCTGCAGGATAACGGTCTGTTTTGGAAGGAAAACGACTGGGCTCATCGCCCAAATGGGTGCGAACTTGTTCGGTTCCCTGCGAAACCGGGGTGGGTAGCACACACTTGTGGTAGATGAGCCAACGACTGGAAGGTCTGCCAAGCCATGAATCAACCAGTGGCAATTGAACCCGTCTGCGTGGGAACGGTCAAAGGGCCCGGCGAAACGCCCCACGAATTCACCTTCATCGCGCCAGATCCAGACCGGCGGGTGAAGCACGGCGAATTCGTCTACTACCTGACCCAGGTGGACGGCCAGGAACGGCGCATCCTGGGGCGGGTGACGGGCCGGGAGTCGGTGCGTCTCTTTCCGGACAGCTTCATGGCCGACCCGTCCGTGCCGCCCGCCCAGATCGCAGCCCTCCTGGGCTACGACAGCGACGCCAGCGAGCTCTTCGAGATCACCGTGGCCGTGCTGGGCTACCACGACAGCCAGATGGGCGAGTTCATCAACCCTCGGGTGCCGCCGGCTGGCGGCTCGCCGGTCTACATCGCCGACGACGCCTGGCTGGCCCAGATCCTGAGCAAACGGCAGCGGGGGGAGATCGGCAGTGCCCACCTGGGCAGCCTCCTCAGCCGCGCGCCGGACGCCGTCCCTGTGGCGCTGGATGTGCGGGGCTTCACCAGCACCCACCTGGCCATCATCGCCAGCACCGGCAGCGGCAAAAGCTACCTGGCCGGCGTGCTGCTGGAAGAACTGATGATGCCCTACAACCGGGCCTCCGTCCTCATCGTCGACCCCCACGGGGAATACAACACCCTGCAGGAGATGCAGAACCTGCCCGCCTTTCGGGAGGGCAACTACAAGCCCCGGGTGCGCATCTTCCAGCCGGACGCCGTCCGGGTACGCATTGATACCCTCACCCTGCCGGACCTGCGCTACCTGCTGCCCAACCTGTCGGAGAAGATGCAATACCAACTGAGCCGGGCCTACCGCTTTGCCCAGCGCAGCTTCAAGGGAGGATACACCCTGGAGCAGCTCCTCTACGCGGTACGGCAGACCAGCGACAACAAAAAGGGCGAGGACGAGGCCGGTTTTGACGACGAGGACGATCCCACCACCGGCGGCCTGGTCTGGCGGCTCAACTCGGTGCTGGGCAACAGCCGCATCTTCAACGACTTCGAAAATCTGGAGCTGGATGAGCTCTGTGCGCCGGGCCTGTGCACGGTCATCCAGTTGAACGAGGTGGACCAGCGGGAACAGCAGGTCATCGTGGCCACATTGCTGCGCCGTATCTACCAGGCACGCATCGACACCACCAAAAAGAAGGTGGGCCGCGGGGACAAAAACTACATCCCATTCCCGGTTTTCTGCCTGCTGGAGGAGGCCCACCACTACGCGCCGGCCAGCGCGGACGCGGTGAGCACCGACGTGCTCAAACAGATCCTGAGCGAGGGGCGCAAGTTCGGCGTCAGCATCGGCCTCATCAGCCAGCGGCCGGGCAAGCTGGACAGCGACGTCCTCAGCCAATGCATGACCCAGTGCATCATGCGCATCACCAACCCCATCGACCAGAACCGCATCGCCGAGTCGGTGGAGAGCGTGGGGCGGGATCTGCTGCGGGAGCTGCCCAGCCTGAGCAAGGGGCAGGTGATCGTGAGCGGCGCCAGCGTCAATACGCCGGTGCTGCTGCGGGTGCGCCAGCGGCTGACCCGCCACGGCGGCGAAAGCATCGATGCGCCGGCCGAATGGCACGCCTGGTTCGAACGGGATGGCGCCGCTGCCCGGCAGGACACGGCCCTGCCCGCGGCCCGCCGCGTTCAGCGGGAAGAAGACGGCGACATCCTGTTCGCCTGAGCCCTGGCATCTTTACCCGTTGCAAAACCTGCGGCGTGAATTATCTTTTCTCTTCCTCTTCCGGCCCCATCTCCAGCGCTTCGATGAGCTGGACGATGTCGGTGCGGGTCACCACCCCCACCACCCGACCATTCTCCACCACCGGCAGCAGGGTACACTCCGGGTCCAGCATCAGCTCCAGCGCCTCCTCCAGCTCCGTGTCGGGGGTCACGGTGTGGATGTCCTCGCTCATGAGCTGGGCGGCGTTGATGGCCAGGGCCTGGCGGAGCTGCTCTTTGTACTGCCGGTATTCCTCCAGCCCCACGGGAATGTAGGCCGAGAGCACGGCGATGTAGCGGGGCTCCTTCAGGGGCGCGTGGCGGGCGATGAGATCCAGCTCGGTCACCGCGCCCAACAGCCTGCCCTGTTCATCCACCACCGGCACGCCGCTGATCTGGTTCTCCCGCATGATGCGGGCCACCTCCTGGATGGGTGTCTCAGGCCGGACGGTAATGGCAGGGCTGCTCATGATTTCGCGTACTTGCATGGTCTGCTTCCTTGGCTGATGACATCAGGCTGCGTTATCCAGCTAGATCTGGAACTGGCCGTCTTTGAAAAAGAGCTCGCCGTCCACCCAGATCTCGCTGTCGCGGCGAATGTCACAGATGAAATCCCAGTGAATGCTGGACTGGTTGCGGCTGCCTGTCTCCGGATAGCCGGCGCCCACGGCCACGTGCAGGGTGCCGCCGATCTTCTCGTCGTAGAGGATGCTCTTGGTGAAGCGCTGGATCTGGTAGTTGGTGCCGATGGCGAACTCGCCCAGGTAGCGGGCGCCGGGATCGCTGTCCAACTGGCTGAGGAGGTAGGCTTCGTTCTTCTGGGCGCTGGCACGCACCACCCGGCCATCCCGGAACTCCATCTCCACCCCCTCCACTTCCCGGCCATCCCGGATGGCGGGAAAGGTAAAACGCACCCAGCCGTTGACCGAGTCCTCTACCGGCCCGGTGAAGATCTCGCCGCTGGGCATGTTGCGCCGGCCGTCGCTGTTGATGAAGGTGCGTCCGGCGATGGAGAGGCGCAGATCGATGTTGGGGCCGCGCACCTCCACCCGATCTTTGCCCCGCAGCCAGTCCACCAGCCGCTGCTGCCGGTCGTGGACGGCCTGCCAGCACTGGACCGGGTCGGGCTGGTCGGCATAGGTGGCCGCGTAGACAAAGTCCTCGTACTCCCGCAGGCTCATGTCCGCCTCCTGGGCGTAGGCTGGGCAGGGGTAGAGGGTGCCAACCCAGCGGTGGGTTCCCCGGGCACTGCGTTCCATATACCGCCGGAAGACCGGTCGCCGGGCCGCCTGTTGCAGTTGTTGCTGGCGCGGGTCGATGCCCGTCAGGGTGCGGGTGTTACTGGCTGCCCGGACCACAATGCGGACGTCCAGACGCTCGGCCATGAGCTCGTCCAGGGGCGAAAGCCAGCGCAGCTGCTCCTCGCTGGCTTCCCGCAGGTAAATCTCTTTGAGCTCATCGCTCTCCAGGAGGATGCTCGGGTGAGCGCCGGCCCGGGTCACCTGTCGCACCAGCGCTTCCACCAGGGGCATCGCCAGCACATGGGCCTGGATCAGCACCCAGTCTCCCGGGCGTACCTGGGTGGAGTAATGGACCAGGATTTGGGCCAGCTTTTCAACGCGTGGGTCGACCATGGTTAACCGTCGCCTTCCTTGCGAACCTGGAGTACGATTTTGCCGATGTTTTGATTGGCAGCCATGCGCTGGTGGGCCGCGTTGGCCTCCTGGATGGGGTAGACCGAGTCGATGACCGGCTTGATGAGGCCGGCCTCCAGCAGGGGCCAGAAGCGTTCCATGAAGCGCTGTTTGATCTCCACCTTCTCCGCCAGGCTGCGACTGCGCAGCACCGAGCCGATCACCCGCAGCCGCTTGCGCATGAGGGTGCCCAGGTGGACGGTGGCCTCCGTGCCGCCCAGGGTGGCGATGATCACCAGCCGCCCTTTCAGGCGCAGGAGATCCAGGTTACGGGTCCAATAGGCGGCGCCCACCATGTCCAGGATCACATCCACGCCTTCGCCGCCCGTGTATTCCCGCACCCGGGCGACAAAGTCTTCCTCCCGATAGTGGATGGCCAGGTTGGCGCCCAGCTCTCGACAACGGGCCACCTTCTCCGGCGTGCCGGCGGTGACCAGGATGGGGTTTGCCGTGGCCCGGGCCAGCTGGATGGCCGCCGTGCCCACGCCGCTGGCTCCCCCGTGGACCAGCACCACCTCCCCGGGCTGCAGGCCTGCCTCCATGTACAGGTTCACGAAGGCGGTGAAGAAGACCTCCGGGAAGGCCGACGCCTCTTCAAAGCTCCAGCCCCGGGGGATGGGCATGAGCATGGCGGCCGGAACGGCCACCCGCTCAGCATAGCCCCCGCCAGCCAGCAACGCGCAGACCCTGTCGCCCACTCGCCAGCCCCGGACGTTGGCGCCCAGCTGGACGATGCGGCCGGCCATCTCCAGGCCCAGGATCTCCGATGCACCCGGCGGCGGCGGATAGTTGCCGGCCCGCTGGGCCAGATCGGCCCGGTTCAGGGCCGTGGCGTAAACCTCCACCAGCACCTCGTCCGGCCCACAGACCGGGTCCTCGGTCTCTTGCCAGACGAGGGGACGTCCTTCCTGTTGGGTGTCGACCAAAATGGCTCGCATGGGGCAACTCACACGTTGGTTGGATTCAGCCGGAAAAACCGGGGTTCAATGGGATTGCAGGTCAATCTGGGGCGAATCCTAACACCGCCGCGGCCAGAAGTCAATCGACGGGGCGCAGTAAGCAGCACCTCTTGCATCGATCTTCGAGGCAGGACCCCGTTCAACCGTGGCACATCCATCGGCCAGATGGATGAGGCATGAAAATGGCTCGTTCTCCGATGGGCGGATTTCGATTGGGAGATTTGTCAATCGGCCCTGGCCGCGCTATAGTCTGCCATGAAAAACCGAGCCGTTCCATTCAACCCATCAGAGCACAGGAAACCATGGCCGAAGAAACCATTTTCAGCAAGATCATTCGGGGCGAGGCGCCGGCGGACATCCTCTACCAGGACGAACTGGTGACCGCCTTTCGGGACATCCGCCCCCAGGCGCCCACCCACATCCTCATCGTGCCCAATCGTCCCATCCCCACAGCCAACGACGTGACGCCGGAAGATGAGCCAGCGCTGGGCCGGATGTTCACCGTGGCAGCCAAACTGGCCCGCCAGGAGGGGATCGCGGACGATGGCTATCGCCTGTTGGTGAACTGCGGCCGCCACGGCGGGCAGGAGGTCTACCACCTGCACATGCACCTCATCGGCGGTCGCCCCCTGGGCCCCATGCTGGCCCGCTAAAGCCCGGCGCCCCATGAACCCCTCCTGGTCAAAGCGTTTGGTGAAGGAGTTTGGTGAAGGAGCAACCATGCGTGCAGTCGGTAGCAGCCTGCCCCGGGTCGATGCCGTGGAAAAGGTGACCGGCCTGGCGGCTTACCCCGGTGACCTGGATCTGCCGGGGCAGGCGTGGCTCAAAATCGTCTTTGCCGGCGTTCCCCACGCCCGCATCCGCCGGATGGATGTGAGCGCAGCCCGGGCCGCGCCGGGCGTGCTGGCCGTGCTGACCGCCGCCGATGTCCCGGTCAACGAGTACGGCCTGATCATGGCCGACCAGCCGGTGCTCTGCGGCCTGGGCAGCACCCCCCAGGCAGAGCGGGTCCGCTGGGAAGCAGACCACGTGGCCCTGGTAGTGGCCGAGACGCCGGCCCAGGCAGCCGCCGCGGCCAGGCTGGTCCAGGTGGACTATGAGCCGCTCCCGGTGGTGACCGACCCGCTGGAAGCCATGAAGCCGGGTGCGCCCATCCTCCACCCCCACGAATTCAACGGCTACCCCTACGGCCAGCGCCCGCTGGATTCCAACGTCCTGCTTTCCTACCGCATCCAGCGGGGGGACGTGGACGCCGGCTTTGCCCAGGCCGATGTGATCGTGGAAGGCACCTACCGCACCCATGCCCAGGAGCACGCCTATCTGCAGCCAGAAGCGGGGCTGGCCTTCACCCGGCCCGACGGCCGCATCGAGGTGATCTGTGCCGGCCAGTGGATGCACGAAGACCGCCGCCAGATCGCCCATGCCCTGGGCCTGCCGGAGGAGCAGATCGTGGTGCGCTACCCGGCCATCGGCGGCGCCTTTGGCGGCCGGGAGGATCTCTCCGTCCAGATCGCATTGGCCCTGGCCACCTGGAAGACCGGCCGGCCGGTGAAGATCGTCTGGAGCCGAGAAGAGAGCATCATCGGCCACCACAAGCGCCACCCCTTCATCTTCCGGGCCAAATGGGGCGCCACCCGAGATGGCCGCATCGTAGCCGCGCAGGTGGATGTCACCAGCGACGCCGGCGCCTACGCCTACACCAGCACCAAGGTCCTGGGCAACGCCACCATGGCCTGCCTGGGCCCGTACCAGATCCCCAACGTGCTGGTGGAATCCCGTACCGTCTACACCAACAACTGCCCCAGCGGCGCGTTTCGGGGCTTCGGCGGGCCGCAGGGGCACTTCGCCGCGGAGATGCAGGTGAACAAGCTGGCCGAAGCCCTGGGCATGGATCCCGTGGAGCTGCGCCTGCGCAACATCTGGCGGGATGGCGCCATCCTGCCCACCCGCAGCGTGGTGCCGGCCGGCTGTAGTGCAGCCCAGGTGTTGGAGGAGGCGGCACGGCGGGGAGGCTGGCGCCAGGACCAGGACGGCCACTGGCACCGGGCGGACCAGCCGACGGCGGGGTCAGGTCCTGAACGGCCCTTTGCCACCTCTTTGGATGCCTCCCGTTCCCGGGTAGCCCGGGGCAAAGGTATCGCCGTCTGTTTTAAGAACGTGGGGTTCAGTCTGGGGGCGCCCGAAAGCTGTGCCGCCTGGGTGGAGCTCCACGGCGGCGCCCATATCGAGCGGGCCATCGTCGGCTGTGTGGGCGCGGACGTGGGCCAGGGCGCGCACACGGTCTTCATGCAGATGGCCGCGGAAGTGTTGGGGATCGACCCGGCGCTGGTGGAGCTGCAGGTGGCCGACAGCGACGTGGCCCCCTCCAGCGGCAGCGCGTCAGCCAGCCGCATGACCTTCATGGCCGGCAACGCCATCCGCGGGGCGGCCCTGCGGGCCCTGGAGGAGTGGCAGGGCGAAGAGCGGCCGGCCCGGGGAGAGTACATCTTCCGGCCCCGACCCACCACGCCCTACGCGCCGGAGACCGGCGAGGCGGATCCCAACATCACCTACGGTTACTGCGCCCAGGTGGCGGAAGTGGAAGTGGATCTGGAGACGGGCCACGTGACGGTGACCCGTCTGGTGAGTGTCAATGATGTGGGCAGGGCCATCAACCCGCAACAAGTGGAAGGGCAGATCGAGGGCGCCGTGGCCCAGTCCATCGGCTGGACCCTGATGGAGGAATTCATCCAGGAAAAGGGTCGCACCGTCACCCGGCACCTGAGCACCTACCTCATCCCGGGCGTGCTGGACGTGCCCACAATTGTCGAGCCCGTCATTCTGGAAGTACCCGATCCCCAGGGGCCCCTGGGCGCGCGGGGCATGGCCGAGATGCCTTTCATCCCCACTGCGCCGGCCATCGGCGCAGCCATCCACGACGCGATTGGCGTCTGGATCGACCGGCTGCCCTACACGCCGGAGCGGGTCTGGGCGGCGCTTCAGGCTCAATCCTCGTCGTCGGCCAGGACGTAGGCAAAGATCAGGGGCGCGACGATGGTGGCGTCGGACTCGATCATGTACTTGGGCGTGTCGATGGCCAGCTTTTCCCAGGTGATCTTCTCGTTGGGCACCGCGCCCGAGTAGGAGCCGTAGCTGGTGGTGGAATCACTGATCTGGCAGAAGTAGGCCCAGAGGGGAATGTCCTCCCGCTCCAGGTCCTGGCGCAGCATGGGCACCACACAGATAGGGAAGTCCCCGGCGATGCCGCCGCCGATCTGGAAGAAGCCGATGGGCTGCCGGGCCGATTCCTGCTGGTACCATTCCGCCAGAACCATCATGTACTCAATGCCGGTGCGCACGGTGTGGACGTTGCGAATGTCCCCCTGCAGGCAGTGGGCCGCGTAGATGTTGCCGGTGGTGGAGTCCTCCCAGCCCGGCACGAAGATAGGGAGGTTCTTCTCCGCCGCGGCCATGAGCCAGCTGTCTTTGGGATCGATCTGGTAGTACTGTTCCAGGCGGCCGCTGCGCAGGATCCGATAGAGGAATTCGTGGGGAAAGTAGCGCTCGCCGTTGCGGTCGGCCTGGACCCACTCGTCCAGGATGGCGTGTTCGATGCGGCGGATGGCTTCCTCTTCGGGGATGCAGGTGTCGGTCACCCGGTTGAGGTGCCGGGAGAGGAGCTCGTGTTCGTCCTCGGGCGTCAGGTCCCGGTAGTTGGGAATGCGCACGTAGTGGTCGTGGGCGACCAGGTTGTAGACGTCCTCTTCCAGGTTGGCGCCGGTGCAGCTGATGGCGTGGATCTTGTCCCGGCGGATCATTTCGGCCAGGGAGAGGCCCAGCTCCGCGGTGCTCATGGCGCCGGCCATGGCCAGGAACATCTTGCCGCCTTTTTTGAGAAACTGGCTGTACCCCTCGGCCGCATCCGCCAGGGCGCCGGCATTGAAATGGCGGTAGTGATGGCGGATGAAGGACTTGATGGCTTTGGCTTCATGCATGGTTCTGTGACTCCATGGCGTAGGTGATGGCCTTGTAGAGCAACTTGGCCACCGCAAAATCGGCTGCGTGCAGGCCGGCCACAGGCGCCAGCTCGACACAGTCCAGGGCGACTATGGGGGCCGCTCCGGCCACCGTGCGCAGTATCTCCAGCGTCTCTGGCCAGGTGAGGCCGTCCGGCTCGGGCGTGCCCGTAGCCGGGACAATGGCCGGGTCCAGGCCATCCACGTCCAGGGTAAGGTAGACCCGGCGCCCCTGCAGCCGTTCCCGTAATTCTTCCTGCCAGTTGCCGCCCCGCAGCTCTTCCCGGTACCAGATGCGCACCCGGTCCGGATGGGCCCGGGCAAAGGCCACCTCCTCGGTGCAGATGGAGCGGATCCCCAGCTGCAACACCTGCTCGATGCCGTCTTCCTCCAGCAGGCGACGGGCCACACAGGCGTGGCTGAAGGGCGTATCGTCGTAGCTGTCTCGCAGGTCAGCGTGGGCGTCGAGCTGCACCACGGTGAGGGGACCGTCCAACGCAGCCAACAGGCCCCGGCCGAAGCCCAGGCTCACGGTGTGTTCACCTCCCAGGCCCACCACCAGGGGAACTCGCCCGGCCACCTGGGCCACCGCCTCGGCGATCTGGGCCACGGCAGCTTCGGGCTCATCGGCCAGGGCCAGGGGAGCCAGGGTGTGGATCCCGTATTCCAGGGCCGGCTCCCGGTCGAACTCCCGGTCGTAGAGCTCCACCTGTTGGGAGGCGGTGATGATGGCCTGGGGGCCGTGGGCGGTGCCGTGGCCATAGCTCACTGTGGCCTCGAAGGGAATAGGAAGCACCGCTACCCGGGCATGGGATGCCCCGGCGTAGGGCTCGGGCAGACCGAGGAAGTTATCGGGCGTCATCATCAGACCAGGATCGCCGCCGCCACCACAGTGGTCCAGACACCGCCCGGTTCAGCCGTCACGGCCATGGTGATGCTGGTGGTCTCCACGATTTCGCCGCCCATCAGGTACTGTTCCTTGCGCTCGTTGTAGTCCTTGTCGGCGTCGAAGGGGATGCCCAGGGTGGTCGCCAGCATGGTGGCCGCCAGATCTTCGGCGTAGTCGCCGGCCTCGGCTTCGGTCTGTCCAAAGGCGTGGTGCTCGGACAGGTAGCCGTACTTGTCGTGGTCGGCAGGCCGGGCCACGCCGATGGAGGCGGCGATGCGGCGCCCCGGTTCGTTGGTGGACATCTCCGCCAGGACGGCGAAGACGATCTCCCCTGCCTGGAGCAGTGGCAGCCCCTCCTCCTTGGGGACGATCTTGCAGCGGGGCGGGAAGATGGAGGAGACGCGGACCAGGTTGAAGTGAGCAATGCCGGCTTCCCGGAGGGCCATTTCAAAACTGGTGAGCTTCTCCTTGTGGACGCCGACCCCACGGGTGAAGAACATTTTGCGTGGAATAAGTCGCATTTTGCTGACCGGTCCTTCGTTAAATGGCTGTAGGCTCCCCACGAATCCAGCTGGATGGCAGCCGGGTCCTGCATCGGTGCGGACCGGCCCGCCGTCCATCGGTGGGCGCTACGGTAAGAAAATACGTCGACAAACGCGCCACATCTTAAGACCTTTTGGGGCTCTCGTCAAATAAAGTGGACAAATAATATCGCTTTGAGTTACGTGCTCGGGGTCGTTGCACCCTCCAGGGCGCTATGCTATGATTATGCCATCTAAAGACAGCCGGCAAGACTGGCGGTGCTGTGCCCCGGGCCGTCGCATCCTGTATGGCCTACCATCCATTGGAGTTTTTATGCTGCAGCCTCGGTCGTATCCTGAACTCATCGGCAAAGCCCTGATGCTGGAAGCGGATCCGTTCATCGTCATGGTGGACGATGACAACCCATGGGTAGAGGGTCTCTTCATGATCGTTGTGGTGGGCGTTGCAGTAGGGGCAGCCCACCTGGTGGGCGGTCTGCTGGCAGCGGCCAGCCTGCCACCTGCCCAGGCCGTCTTCCAGGAGCTGGTGCAGGCGTGGCGTCAACTGAACCTGGAGCCGGCTGTGGGGGAAGCCTGGCTGCAGGAAGCCTGGGGCTGGTTAACACTGGTGACCGGGTACGGCAGCGGGTGGTTCCGCCTGTTGGCCCTGCTCACGGTCCCCCTGGGCCTGCTGATCCAGTGGGTGTTCGCCGGGCTGGTGAGCCATGGGGTGGCCCTGGCTCTGGATGGCCGGGGCAGCCTCAACCAGATGTTAGGGGCCAGCGCCTTGATGGTAGCCCCCCAAGTGCTCCGCCTGGTACACATCGTCCCCTTTACCACGGTCAGCAACCTGCTGCTGACTACCTGGGCCCTGCTGGTCCTCTATCGAGCTGTGGCGGTGGCCCACGAGCTGCCCTGGCAGCGGGCGGTGGTGGCAGCCCTGGCGCCAGTGATCGCCGTGATATTCCTGGCGGGTGTGGCAGGTACGCTGCTGGGCCTCTTCCTGATCTTGGGAGGTGGACGATGAAGGCCGATGGACTGTGGCCAGGGGAAGTGCTCGACAGCCGCACATCTGCTGTGGCCTGGCGCGATTGGCTGCCATCGCCCCAGCAGGTGAGCAATGCCATCCAGCTCCGCTTTGAAGAGGGAACGGGGGAAACGGCGGACCTGGCCGACAGCGCGCCGGCCATCAGCATGCGCCAGGGATTGGGCCTGGTGATCGTCGCCGGCCTGGTGGCGGGCAGCCTGCCCTTCCTGGTGCACTGGATCGCGGCTGCCCGGGCGGGCACCACGGTTCCGCTGTGGCGGCTGGCCCAGGCTGCTGCAGAAGGCCAGGGGACGGGAGTCCTGGCGGAAACCCTGCAACGTATCGCGGGGTTAGAGCCGGCCTTCTTCCCGGGCTGGCTGGCGGCCGGCCTGAGCGCCCTCGGCCTCTGGCTCAGCCAGCCGCTCCACTGGTTGACCCTCTGGATTGTCTATGGCCTGGGCGTGTTGGTCGTGCTCAAGCTCCAGGGGGCCACGACCACCCTGCAACGGTTTTATGCCATCACCAGCTACGCTGCAGTGCCGCTGGTTCTGACCTTCTTCAGCCCGATCCCCTGTCTGGGCGGCCTCGCCCGCACCGTGGGCTACCTGTGGGCGCTGGTCCTCTACGTGCAGGCCATCCGGGCGCTCACTGGATTTCACCTGGGCCAGGTGATTGTGGCCGTGCTGGTGCCCACGGCTGTGGTCCTCCTGGCTGGCCTCCTCAGCCTCTCCGCCCTGGCCCTCTCCTTGCTGCGCATCCTGTTCTAACAGGTGACTTGACTATAACGCCATTTATAACGTGACTCTACTGCAAAAAGGTCAAATTGGACGCTGCCCCACGCAGATAAACGCTGATTAGAACAATTCTCTCCTGCGTTTCTTTGCGGCTTTGCGCCCTCTGCGCCTTTGCGTTGAAAAATGCCCTTTTTGCAGGGGAGTCATAACGTCATTCCTGGATTCGATCGGCGATCATGGCGTGGGCCATCTCCATGCCCGCTGCCAGCAGAGCCTGGACCTGTTCGTCGCTATGGCCCTCGGCATAGATACGGAGCACCGGTTCCGTGCCGCTGGGGCGGATCAGGAGCCAGCTTTCATCGGCCAGGATAAACTTCACCCCGTCCCGGTCACTGACCTGGGCCACCGGCACCCCTGCCAGGGTGTCTGGAGCGCCTGCCAGCAGGGCGGCGAGTAATTCTCGCTTGTCGAAAGGGCGCACCGGCTGGTCCAGGCGGGCGTAGTGGAAGCGGCCCATGTCGGGCGCCGCCATGAGCTCATCCAGCAGCTCGGCCAGCGTGCGCCCCCGGCTGGCCACCATCTCCACCAGCAACAGCCCCATCAAGATGCCATCCCCCTCTGGGATGTGGCCGGCCATGCTAATGCCGCCACTCTCTTCGCCTCCCAGCAGCACATTCTCCCGCAACATCCAGTCGCTGATGTGGTTAAAGCCCACCGGCGTTTCGTGGAGGGGCAGCTCATAGCGCCGGGCCAGCCGATTGAGCATCTGGGTGGTGCTGACTGTCTTGACCACGCTACCCCGCAGGCCCCGGTCGTGGACCAGATGTTCCACCAGCAGGGCCATGATGCCGTGGGGATCGATGAAGCGGCCGCTGGGATCCACCGCGCCGATGCGGTCGGCGTCGCCGTCGGTGGCCAGCCCCACCCGGTGCTCGCCTCGCCGCATGAGTTCGATCAGGGGGTGGAGGTGACGGGCAATGGGCTCCGGGTGGATGCCGTTGAAGCCCGGGTTCATTTCGCTGCGGAGCTCGGTGACGGTGCAGCCCGCATCCTCCAGCAGACGGCGCAGGTAGATGCGGCCGGCCCCGTACATGGCGTCCACGGCCACCGGCAGGGGACGCTGCTGGATGACGGTGAAGTTGACCAGCTGGCGGACGTGGCTTTCGTAGGCAGGAAAAGGATCGAAGCGGGTGATCAGGCCCTGCACCTGGGCTTCGTGGAGGGGCAAGGTGGGCGGCGTGATGCCCGCTTCCTCATTGAGGCGGATGCGTCTTTCCACCGAGCGGGCTGCCTCAGGGCTGGCAGAGCCGCCATAGGCCGCCTTGAACTTGATGCCGTTGTAGCGGGGCGGGTTGTGGCTGGCAGTGATCATGACGCCGCCGTCCGCGCCCTTTTCCACGATGGCATAGCTGATCATGGGTGTGGGAGCATCGGCCTGGGCCAGCCAGACCCGGATGCCGTGGGCGGCCAAGACCTCCGCCACGGCGATGGCATAGCGGTCGCTGAGAAAGCGGGTATCGAAGCCAACGACCATCGCGGGGGATGTGGAACCGGTGCTCAGGACTTCCTGAGCGATGGCCTGGGCCACCTTGCGAACGTTGGCAAAGGTAAATTCATCGCTAATGACGGCACGCCAGCCGTCGGTGCCAAAGTGAATGGGCATCTTCTTTCCTGTTGAATGGAGTGAATTACATGACTAACCGCCGATACCGGTCGGCAAAATCTTCAACGGTGAATGTCATTCTGACGAACGCGCCATGGGTCAGGGTGTTCGAGGGGAGTCCCTGGCCGCTAAAGTTGACCGCCCAGGCAGGGCATCACCATCCTGGTAAGATCGGCATATGGCTACAACGGGCATTATAGCATACCCGTGGTTCCCGCGGTGATCGCATAGCCACTGGACCAGGGCTTTTTTCAAAAAGCGAAAACGCCTGCCAGTCGGGCGATGATGTCCCCAGTCTGGCAGGGAAATGAAATCGTCTAACTGGTGCTAAAGCGTTTGAACATAGTCATCCTCGGATGATTGGTTCAATCGTTAAGCACGTTAGCAGAGTGGGACACCGGCCTCACGGGCGACAAGGAAAACGGTCGAGGGTGGCGGCGCCGGTAACCCCAAGCTCTTGCACTGCGATTTTAGCGATTCAACCAGAATGGGTGTGTCTGTCAGGGATCTATCTCAGTCAATCTGTGGATATGGGCTGTTCTGTTACGCTGCCTCTCCAACATACATGGCTGGAGCGGCTGTTGCTTTATGGAGGATGTTCTTTGATCATACGTTTCTATGGCGATTTCAGTTACGGCTTACGGAGCCCGGCGGTAGTCTGGGAGACCGCCAGGTCCGACCCTATGGCTCAGAGGGGGCAAAACAGCCCACTCAATTATACTGCCTGGCGCCCTGGTCCCCAAACGGATGCCCGGAAGGCAAAACTGGCATCATTGGACGGAATTCGCTACACTATGGCACCCTGAAAGGGTCAGAAGTGCGGACAGCTGGAGAGCCACCGGCATCTCCCCTGCCTGCTGCCGTGTGCCCTCAAGTGCGAGACACTATCCGACGATCAGGGAAAGAACGGGATCATGGCATCGGACCGACAAAAACTGGCAGATATCCTGCGCCGAATCGATGGACGTGGGTACCCCGCGTACCGGGAAATTCAGGGGGCGTGGACCTTCCCCAACTTCACCCTGTGGGTAGATCACGTGCAGGGCGATCCCTTCGCCTCGCCAAGCCGGGTGCGCATCACCCTCCCGGCCTCGGTGGCCGCCTTTCCCCAGGCCACCTACGCCAACACCAGCCGTGCCGTGGGCCTGACCGCTTTTCTGGCCCGAGCCTTTGCAGCTGCCGCCCGGCGCCATAGCCGACGCCGGGGAACCGGCAAGAGCGGCGAAATTCACATGGAAGCCCCCGGGCAAGAAGTGTTACCCCAGACCGCGGTCCAGATTGACCCAGAGGGGAATGTGGAGGCCCGGTTCACTGTAGGGTTGCCGGCCCAGGGACGCCGCGTCCTGGGCCATGAGGCGGCTCGCCTGTTGTTGGAAAATGTGCCCGCTGTGGTCAACGAAAGCCTGCTCGCAGCCGCCCACGACCCGGACCTGGTCTGGAAACATGTGGCCACCAACGAAGATGCCGACGCTCTCCGGGACGCCCTGGCAGACAGGGGACTGGTGGCCTTCGTGGCCGACGGCGCCATCCTGCCCAGGCGCTCCGGAGTCGACGACCGCCCCCTCCAGGATGACACGGTCGTCCCCTTCCAGTCTCCGCCATCCCTGCGGGTCCAAATAGAGTTGCCCCATGCCGGCCAGGTGAGTGGCATGGGCATCCCCGCGGGGGTTACCTTGATTGTGGGAGGAGGCTACCACGGCAAGAGCACCCTGTTGCGAGCCATTGAGCGAGGCGTCTACAACCACCGCCCGGGCGATGGACGGGAACGGGTGGTCAGCCAGGCGGGCCTGGTCAAGATTCGGGCGGAGGATGGCCGCTCAGTCGCCGGCGTGGACATTTCCCCCTTCATCGACAACTTGCCCCTGGGCCAATCCACCCGCGCCTTCCAGACAGCCAACGCCAGCGGCTCCACCAGCCAGGCTGCGTCCATCATGGAGGCGTTGGAAGTGGGTGCCACGGGCCTGCTCATCGACGAAGACACCGCAGCCACCAACTTCATGATCCGGGACAGCCGCATGCAGGCGCTGGTGCCCAAGGAGCGGGAACCCATCACCCCCTTCATCGACCGGGTCCGCCAGCTCTACAGCGAGCACGGCGTCAGCTCCATTCTCGTCATCGGCGGCAGCGGGGATTATCTGGACGTGGCCGACACGGTGATCACCATGGATGCCTTCCGGCCGGCCGATGTCACTGAACGGGCCCGAGCCGTGGCAAAGCAGTTTCCCACCGGCCGTCAGCCCGAAGCCGTCGGGCCGCTCCACCTCCAACACGAGCGAATCCCCATCCCCCGTTCCATCGATCCATCCCGCGGTCGGCGGGACGTCCACATCAAAACCCAGGGCCTGCATACCATCCTGTTCGGCACAGAAACCATTGACCTGACGGCCGTCGAACAGCTGGTGGCCCGGGGACAGACTCGGGCCATCGCAGCAGCGCTCTGGTATGCCCGCGCTCGCTACCTGGACGGACGCTGTTCCCTGGCCCAGGCAATCCAGCGAACCCTGGAGGACATCGCCCGGGAAGGGCTGGACATCCTGGACAGCCGACGGGTGGGTGACCTGGCGGCCTTTCGTCCCTTTGAGCTGGCCGCGGCCCTCAACCGGCTGCGCTCCCTGCAGGTTCGAACGAACACCCGTTGAACGGCTGGGCGACAGCGGTTCCTGGAAACCCATGGGGCCCATGGAAGAACAGTTGAATCTTCGCCCGAAACAGATGTATACTCAGACAAATCGGCCACAGAAACCAATTGCGGACGGCACCACCATGGGGCATCCTCCTTCCATGGGTGCTCCCGGGGAGGCACTGCCCAGGTCGCCATGGATCAACAGCCATCCAACCAACTTGAGTGGTTTAAAAACCTGCCTGGATGGACCAAAGCCACCATCGGCTTTATCGGGGCCATCATCGCCTTTATCATCTCCTTTCGGGAGAACTTTCACCTGGCGGTGGTCGTGGTCGCTTTTCTGCTCCTGGCGACCCTGCTCTACATCTGCCTGTACGTCATCCTGAGCCGGACGCCTGGAAACCAGGAAGGGGCGCCGCCGGAATATCGCTTTGGTCGCTTACGCTTTTGGGCCATGGGCGCCGGGATCGTCCTTCTGCTCGTTCTGAGCAGCGCCTTCTGGAATCGCCCCAGCCGCGCCTTCATCGCGGTTGCCCTGTTGGGCACCCCCACGCCCACGGCCACGGCAACCCCGACCCCAACGGCCACCCCCGCACCCACGCCGTCCCCCACGCCCACGCCACTGCCGGTTGCCACGGCCGCCGCCCATGAAATTTTGGTGCTCCTGGCCCAGTTCCGCGACGAGAGCCAGCAGGCCAACTACGATGCGGCCGGCAGCATCGAGCTGGCCCTGCGCCAGGCGCTGGCCGCCTACGACCTGCCCAACCTGCGCCTGGCCGCCATCCCGGATTCCTTCCAGCGTCGGGAGCTGGAAGAGGTCCGTAGCCTGGGACAACGCTACAACGCCGCCATCGTGATCTGGGGCCACTACGACGATGCCGGCATGTATCCCCGCTTCACCATCCTGCGGGAAGCGTCCATGATCTACGTGCCGCCCGGCCCCGCGGATTATCTGGCCAGCCTCTCCTCGCCCCCGGCTGACTTCGCCCTCTACATCAACCGGGACCTGCCAGCCCAGTTGACCTTTTTGACCCAATTCGCCATCGGCCTTATCTACTACACAGAAGCCAACTACCTGGCGGCCCATCCGCTTCTATCGGAAGCCCTCCGCTCCCTGGAACAGATACAGGCCGACGGCCGTGTCCCCGGCGCCGGCTTCGATCTGGCCGCCGAGGGATACAACCTCTACTTTTACCGGGCCTACGTCAATTACGAACTGGGGGATCTGGCCGCCGCCGTGGACGATTACACCCGGGCCATCGAACTGGTGCCGGACGATGCAGCCGCCTACAACAACCGGGGCATCATCCACCGGCGGATGGGCGATGGCCAGGCCGCCCGGGCGGACTATGACCAGGCCCTGGCTTTGGACCCCAATGATGCGGCCGCCTACAACAATCGAGGCAACCTGCAGGTCGATCTGGGCGAACTACTGGCCGCCGTGGAGGACTACACCCGGGCCATCGAATTGGATCCCGACTACGCCCTGGCCTATCTGAACCGGGGCCTCGCCTACATCGACCTGGCCGAATATGACAAGGCCATCGCCGACTTTGACCGGGCGCTGACCATGATGCCCGCCGATCCCATCATCTACCTCAGCCGGGGCGATGCCTTCCGGGCCCAGGGCCAGGAAACCGCCGCCCTGGCCGACTACGACAAAACCCTGCAGCTCGACCCGACGAACGCAGAAGCCCACAACGGCCGCGGTCTGATCTTTTTTGACCGGGGCGATTACACCGCTGCCCTGGACGCCTTCACCCGGGCGGTTGAGCTCTTGCCCGAGACGTCGGTTTTTCTGACCAACCGGGGCCTCGCCCACCTGGAGCTGAAAGATTATCCCGCCGCCATCGCCGACTTCAGTGCGGCCCTGGATCTGGATCCGACCGATGCCACAGCCCTCCACAACCGGGGGCGAGCGGCCTACACCCTGGACCGCTACCCGGACGCCATCGCCGACTATTCGGCCGCGCTGGTGCTCCAACCCGACGACCCGGTGATCCTCTACAACCGGGGGCTGGCCTACTACCAGCAGGGCCAACTGGAGGAGGCGCTGGCCGATTTCGATAGGGCCATCCAGCTCGATCCGCCCAATGGGGATGCCTACCTCCAACGGGCGAAGGTGCATGTGGCCCTCCAACATTGGCCCGCCGCCCTGGCCGATTTTGATCAGGCCGTTGACCTGAGCCCTAACGACCCGGACGTGTACCAGGCCCGGGCAGAGCTCTACTACCGCCTGGAAGATTACAGCGCCGCGGTAGCAGACTACAGCCGGGCCCTGAAACTGGATGCCGACAACCCCACTCTGTACAACGACCGGGGCAACGCCTACTTCGCCCTGGGTCAGGCGGATGCCGCCCTGGCCGACTACACCCGTGCCATCCAACTGGAGCCAGCCAACCCGATTCACTACTTCAACCGGGCCATCGTCTATCGCAGCCAGCAGCAGTACCGGCAGGCCATCGCCGACTTTAGCGCAGCCATCGCCCGGGACCCGCGGGATGTGGTCGCCTATCGAGAGCGGGGGGACACCTTCTACGATCTGGGTGACCTGCCCGCCGCGGTGGCGGACTACAGCCGGGCCCTGGAACTGGACCCCAACGACGCCCGCACCTACAACAACCGCTGCTACGCCCTCCACGAGCTGGGTCGCCACCAGGAAGCCCTGGCTGACTGCAACCAGTCCCTGGCCCTGGATCCCACCGACGCCTACGCGTACGACAGCCGGGGCTCCGTCTATCAGGCCCTGGGCCAGGTGGAAGCCGCCATTGCCGACTTTCGTCAGGTCCTGGCGTTAACCGACGACCCCGAGCTGATCCGCCGGGCAGAGGCAGCCCTGGCCTCCCTGGGAAGCGCCCCATGAACCGCTAGCAATCCAATATCGTGCAGAGGCCGAAACCACGTCCTCGCCCCGGGCCGACATGTCGAACCCGCACACTTCTTGATGGGCATGGGGCCGGCTGCTATACTACACCCGGACGGCGTAAATCCCCCAGGAATCCAACGGGGTGCAGTTCTGGCATAATCTGTGCCCAATCTGTGAAATCTGTGGTTTTCACAGTGGACTCATCAGCGAATGGTTGACAGCTCCCATGGACGTCCAGATCCAGCAGACACCGAACCCCAACGCCCGCAAATTCGTACTGCCCGAGCCCCGCTTCGAGCAGTCCATGAACTTCGGCAGCCCGGAAGCGGCCCAGGCGCATCCCCTGGCGGCCCAACTGTTCGCCCTGGAAGGCGTCTACAACGTCCTGATGGCCCGGGACTTCATCACCATCAACAAGCGGCCGGAGGTTCCCTGGGAGCCGCTGGCCGAAGCCGCCCGCCAGCGGATTGTGGCATTCTTCACCCATTGACTCAGCCGGGCGGCGGTTCCTGGCCATGATCGCCCGCCCACCACCGCACTACCAGAGGTCACGCTATGTCTGCTCATCGAATGCCCCTCATCGTTGCCAGCGAAAATGGCCGGGCCGGGGCCCTGGCCGCCATGGAGCTACTGCGTCGCGGCGGCTCTGCCCTGGACGCCGTGGAGCTGGCCTGTCGGGTAACAGAGGACGACCCCAATGACCACAGCGTCGGCTACGGCGGCATTCCCAATGTTCTGGGAGAGGTTGAGCTGGATGCCAGCATCATGGATGGCCGCACCCTGCGCATCGGTGCCGTGGCCGCCGTCCGGGGGTATGGCCATCCCATTACCCTGGCTCGCCGGGTGATGGAAGAGTTGCCCCACGTGTTGCTGGTGGGGCATGGCGCAGAGCGCCTGGCCGCAGAGCTGGGCCAGCCCCCCGCCGACCAGCGCACCCCGGCGGGGATGAGTCGCTGGCGGGCCCGGTTTGCCGAACATGGCCTCCCCCTTCCCCCGAACGAGGACCGGCCAACCTGGTCCCTGCGGGCCCTGGCCACGCGCCTGACCCGCCCCCTCAACCTGCAGGCCCAGGTCCAACACGCCGGCAAGCCCGACACCCTGGGCACGGTCAACTTTCTGGCCCTGGACCAGGAAGGCAACCTGGCCTCTGGGGTGAGCACCAGCGGCATGGCCTGGAAATATCCGGGGCGAGTGGGCGACAGCCCCATCATCGGCGCGGGCAACTACTGCGACAACCGCTACGGCGCGGCCGCCTGCACCGGGCTGGGCGAACTGGCCATCCGGGTCTCCTCGGCCCGTAGCGTGGTCCTCTACCTGAAAATGGGCCTCTCCCTGCAAGAAGCCGGCCTGGAAGCCCTGCGCGACCTGGCCTACCTGCCTGAGGCCGCCGGCCAGTACATGAACATCGTGGCCATGACGCCCACCGGCGAACATGCAGGCTTCAGCACGGTGCCGGGCAAGCAGTACCTCTTCATGGCCGCCGACATGGACGAACCCCAACTGGCTGAACGCATCCTGCTGCCCCATGCCCCTTGACCGGGGCAGCCATAAACGGTTGAGTGGAGTGAGTAGAACCATGCCAACACCCGTCAAGATGCCCCAACTGGGGGAAAGCGTCGTGGAAGGCACAGTCGCCCGCTGGCTGAAAGCCCCCGGCGAGCCGGTGGCCCGGCTGGAACCCCTGTTGGAGATTACCACCGATAAGATCGACACGGAGGTGCCAGCCCCGGCGGAAGGGGTCCTCCTGGCGGTCCAGGTGCCGGCCGGCCAGACCGTAGCCGCCGGCACCATCCTGGGCTATATCGGCGCGCCCGACGAGAAAGTGCCAGAGCAGGCAGCCGGGGATCCCGCCCGCCCGGAACCGTCGGCGTCGGTCGAAGTGGCCAGCTCCCCCGGCGACGCCCCACCCGGGCGACCGGCGGAGAAGCCCAGTGGCCGGGCCTTCATCAGCCCGGTGGTGGCCCGTATGGCCGACGAACATGGGCTGGACCTGGCCGAGATCCCCGGTTCCGGCCTGGGGGGGCGCATCACCAAGCAGGACGTCCTGCGTTTCCTGGCGGCGCGGCGGGCCGCCGCGCCTGTGTCGCCGGCCATGCCCGCGGGGCCTTCGCCCCTTCCGCCCCAGGCCGACGAAGTACTCATGCCCCTCACGGCCATGCGACGCGCCATCGCCCGCCACATGGTGCAGAGCAAGCAGACCAGCCCCCATGTGACCACCATCTTCGAAGCCGATATGACCGCGGTGGTGCGCCACCGGGAGGCCCATCGGGCCCAGTATGCGGCCAGAGGCCTGCGTTTGACCTTCACGCCCTATTTTGTGGCCGCCGCCGCCCGGGCGCTGAAGGCCGTGCCCGAGGTGAACGCCCGCTTCCAGGAGGGCGACCCGGGCGGCATCATCCTGTGCCGTCGGGTCCACATTGGCGTGGCGGTGGCCCTGGACGATGGCCTCATCGTTCCCGTCATTCGAGACGCGGATGAAAAAAGCCTGCAAGGGTTGGCCCGGGCGGTGGCCGAGCTGGCCGACCAGGCCCGCGCGGGGACCCTCCCACCGGACGCCACCCGAGGCGGCACCTTCACCATCACCAACCATGGGGTTTCCGGCAGCCTCATCGGCACGCCCATCATCAACCAGCCCCAGGCCGGCATCCTGGGCATCGGCGCCATTGTCAAGCGACCCGTGGTGCGCAGCGGCAACGATTCGCTGCTGCCCAGCGCCGACGATGCCATCGTCATCCGCCCCATGTGTTACCTCAGCTTCACCTTCGATCATCGGATCCTGGACGGCGCCCAGGCGGACCGGTTTGTGGCGATCATCAAGGAGACGCTGGAGGAGTGGCCCCTGGAACTGGCATAACCAACCCCATGTCCACGACTTGGACCGCGTGGTGGGCCGTCCCAAATTCTGGAAACGGGCCGATTTCATGTACCATAACAGGGAATGAACCGCAGATGACTCTACGGCAAGAAGGGTCTTATCACCGCTGAGGAGAGAGCATGAGCAATCACAACTACGATTATGATGTCATCGTATTGGGTAGCGGCCCCGGCGGCTACGTCGCGGCCATCCGGGCTGCCCAGCTGGGCCTGAAGACCGCGCTGGTGGAGCGGGAAAACCTGGGTGGCGTCTGCCTCAACTGGGGCTGCATCCCCACCAAAGCCCTGATCCACAACGCCGAAGTGCTGGAGACCCTCCACAGCGCCAAGGATTTTGGCTTTACCTTCGAGAACCTGACGGTAGACTTTTCCAGCGCGGTGAAACGCAGCCGGGACATCGCCGACCGCCAGGCCAAGGGCGTCAACTTCCTCATGCGCAAGAACAAAATCGACGTCATCGAAGGGCACGGCCGTTTTGTGGATCCCCACACCCTCCACGTGGAGCCGTCGGAGTTCAAGCCCGAGGCCGGTGAACGGGATGTGACCGCCGCCCACTTCATCGTCGCCGTGGGCGCCCGGGCCCGAGGGCTGCCGGGCATCGAAATCGACGGCGAGCGCATCATCCAATACCGGGACGCGCTGGTCATGGAGAACCTGCCCGAGAAGCTGGTGGTGGTGGGCTCCGGCGCCATCGGCATGGAGTTCAGCTACCTCTACAACACCTACGGCGTGGACGTCACCGTGGTGGAGATGCTGGATCAGCTCCTGCCCCTGGAAGACCCGGAGGTCTCTGCCGAGGTCCAGAAGGAATTTCGCCGCAAGGGCATCAAAACCCTGGTGAGCACCCGCACCGAAGGGGTAGAGATCACCGACCAGGGAGTGAAGGTGACCGTCCGCAACCTCAAGAACGACGAGGTCCAGGAACTAAACGCCGACAAGGTGCTCATGGCAATCGGCATCCAGCCCAACACGGACAAGGCTGGCCTGGATGCCGCCGGTGTCGAGCTGGATCAGCGGGGCTACATCCAGATCGACGAGGTGATGCGCACCAACGTCCCCCACATCTACGCCATCGGCGACTGCACGGGCAAGCTGGCCCTGGCCCACGTGGCCAGTGCCCAGGGCATCGTCGCGGCCGAAACCATCGCGGGGGTGGAAACGCTGCCCATCCCCCATGAAAAGTACATCTTCATGCCCCGCTGCACCTACTGCCAGCCCCAGGTGGCCAGCCTGGGCATGACCGAGGCCCAGGCCAAGGAAGCCGGGTACCAGATCAAGGTGGGCAAGTTCCCCTTCATGCCCAACGGCAAGGCCCGGGCCCTGGAAGCCAAGGTGGGCTTTGTCAAGATCATCGCCGACGCCAAATACGGCGAGATCCTGGGCGCACACCTGGTGGGGCCGGACGTGACCGAGCTGTTGCCTGAGCTGAGCCTGGCCCAGTTCATGGAGATCACCCCCGCGGAGATCGCCCGAACCGTCCATGCCCACCCCACCCTGAGCGAGGTGATCATGGAGGCGGCTCACGCGGTAGAAGGCCACCCCATTCACATGTGAGCCGGTTCCAGGGCGCACGCCCCGGGCCTGCCCCGATGGTGTGCGCCCTGGCGGATGGACCGGCCCGATGGAATCACGGGGAGCCACATCTTATGGGTAGCCACAACATGGACAAACAGACCGACCCACGCTGGCAGCAGGCGAAGGCCAGCCTGGAGATTCCGGTACGCTTTGCAGAGACGGACCTGATGGGGGTCGTGCACCACGCGGCCTACATCGTCTGGTTCGAGGCAGGTCGGGTGGCCTGGATGGAGGCCGCCGGCATGCCCTACACGGAGATCGCGGCCACAGGCCACCATTTCGCCGTCACCGGCATCCACGCGGAGTATCGGGCCGCCGCCCACTTTGGCGACACTGTCCGGGTGACCACCTGGCTGGCCGGCCTGCGCAGCCGCTTTGTCCGCTTCGAATACGCCATCCACAACACGGCGGACGAGACCCTGCTGGCCACGGGCAGCAGCGAACACATTTGCGTGGACCTGGACGGGCGCATGGCCAAAATTCCGCCCCAGGTGGTGGAACGTCTGCAGGCTGGCGCCCAGCGCCTGGCGGCCCTGGCCCGGCAGGAAGAATGAGGCCGCCATCTGGCTCTGTACAAATCCATGGCCCCACGCTACAATACTAATACAGTCTGCCGTAAATACCACGGCAGAAATTCGGCGGCACTACCTCTGGTGGAAACCATCGGCGAATTTCTGCCGGGATTTACTGCCGGGATTTACTAAGGTAGAGGCGTGACGATGTAGTGGGTTGACCGAACATGATTCACGTTGAACATCACGGCCCGGTCATTGCCATTCGGATGGCGCGAGGGTTCCTGGGCCGCCCCATCGACTGGACAACCGCCTACTGGGTGGATGGGCTCCTGATCGACGCCGGTCCACCCTGTACGGCGCGCCAGTTGCTCCGGGTGTTGAACCCACTCCACATCGACAGCATTGTCGTCACCCACGCCCACGAGGATCACATGGGGGGCCTGCCGGCACTGCGGGCCCGATACCCCCACGTGCCCATCTATGCCAGCCGGCGCACGGTGCCCCTGCTTCGGGAGCCGTCACGTCTGGCAATACAGCTCTACCGTCGCCTGTTGTGGGGGCGCCCCAAACCGGTCCCGGATGTGATCAGCCTGGACGAAGTGGATGAGGTGCTGCGGACACCCAGCTACTGCTTCCGGGTGGTGGAGACGCCGGGCCACAGCCGGGATCACATCAGCCTGTATGAACCCACCCAGCGCTGGATCTTCAGCGGCGATGCCTTCGTCGGCGGGCCTGAACGCCACTGGCCGGCCGACTCGGATCTGTTCGCCGTGCTCAGCAGCCTGCGTACCCTGGCCAGCCTGCGGCCAGAACGGCTCTTCCCGGCCAGCGGCAATGTACGCCGGACACCGCTGCCGGAACTACACGAAAAGATCGGCCTGCTGCTCCAACTCACCCGGGCCGTCGCCCGGCTGGACGCCGCCGGCATGACCGTACCGGAAATGGTCACGGCCCTCTTCAACGGCGAATCACCCCTGCGCTGGTGGACCATGGGGCACCTCTCCGCGGCACATTTGATCGAGGCCTGCCGCAGCTACAACGCGCTGATGGCCCAGGACGACAGGCCGATGGCCAGCCGGGAAAGGCCGCGCCCCTTCAACACGCCGTCGGACTCCTCCGACACATCCACCAACCCCTCCACCGATTATGGGGACATCTTCCGCTCGTGACGATTTCACCCGTCAAGTGCACCCATCAAGCTGCCAGCTCGTGCTGACGGACCGGCTCCAGGTGTGGGTCGAGGTGCTCAATGGTTTGGGGCGGCATTTTGCGGAAAAGTAGAGAAACTATGCGAGTTCTAATCACCGGCGGTGCCGGTTTCATCGGCTCCCATCTGGCCAACCAGCTCCATCGCCGGGGCCACTACGTGCGGGTGTTGGACGACCTGAGCAGCGGCGACCCGGCCCGCCTGCTGCCCGGCATCAACTTTAACCGGGGCGATGTCCGGGACATTCCCAAGCTCTGGTCCCTGCTCCAGGGCGTAGACGTGGTCTACCACCTGGCCGCCCGGGTCAGCGTGCCCGCGTCCGTCCTCTACCCCCGGGAATATAACGACGTCAACGTGGGCGGTACCGTCTCTCTGCTGGAGGCCTGCCGCGACGTGGGCTCCATCCGGCGGGTGATCCTGGCCAGCAGCGCCACGGTCTACGGCGACCACGAGGTGCAGCCGGTGACTGAATCCATGGGGACCCGGCCGGCTGTGCCCTACGCGGTGAGCAAGGTGGCGGCCGAGCACTACCTCTTCGCCATCGGCCAGCTCAGCGGCTTTGAAACGGTGGCCCTGCGCATCTTCAACGCCTACGGCCCGGGCCAGCCCCTTCCGCCCACCCATCCGCCGGTCATTCCCCAGTTCATGCACCAGATTCTGGGGCGGGGCTCGGTGGTCATCTTCGGAGACGGCACCCAGACTCGGGACTTTGTCTACATTGACGATGTGGTGGAGGCGCTCATCAGCGCAGCCCAGGCCCCCCACGTGGACCGCCAGATCATCAACGTGGGCAGTGGGGAGGAGACCTCCATCAACCAGCTGGTGGACTACATCAGCGAGATCACAGGTGCCCGGGCCAATGTGCTGTACAACCGGGAGGGGTCCGGCGGCATAGCCAGGCTGGTGGCCGACGTCAGCAAGGCCCGGCAGTTGCTCAAATACCGGCCCCGGACGGGGCTGCGACAGGGCCTGCGTCGCCTGCTGGAGGAGGATCCCCTCTTCCGCCCTGGCCACCGCCCTGCACCTCAGCCCTCCTCGCCATCCCGGCCCCTGGTCGATCCGGGTCAGTCGTCATGAACCTGTCTGCCCTGTTGCGCCCCATCGCCCGTCTGTCCTGGCTTCTTCTGGCGGTGACCGTCCTCGCCGGGTGTAGCCGCGGGGGCGAGGCCATGTTGCGCGCCTACCTCCGCGCCAACCAAAGCCAGGTTTCCCAGCCCTACAGCGTGGACTCCCGGCCTGTCCGCTTCGTGGTGGAGCCGGGCACACCGGCCCGGGTCATCGGCCAGAACCTGCGAGAGGCAGGCCTGATCGGCGACGAGCTGCTCTTCGAGGCCTACGTGCGGGTGAACGGCCTGGCCGATCAGTTGGAGGCGGGCACCTTCATCCTGGCGCCCTCCATGACCCTGGAGGAGATCGTGGCCATCCTGCAGCACGCCGAAGCTGCCAGCGTCACCATCACCATTCCGGAGGGGTGGCGCCTGGAACAGGTGGCCGACTACCTGGCCGCAGCCCAACTGTTCGGCGACAACATCCAGGAGGCAGAACGCTACCGCCAGCTGGCCGCGACCGGCGATCTCTCCACCCTCGACGCCAGCCGCTACCCTTTCCTACAGGGGCGGCCGGCCGGCGCCAGCCTGGAGGGGTATCTCTTCCCCAACACCTACGAGATCCCGGCTGTGGACGGCCGGGCGGAGGACCTGCTCATCCGGCAACTGGATACCTTCGCTGCCCAGGTGGTCCCGGCCTACGAAGAGGCAGTGGCAGCCGGCGCCACGGACCTGGCTCTCTACGAGGTGCTGACCCTGGCCAGCATTGTGGAACGGGAAGCGGTGGTGCCCGCGGAACGCCCGGCCATCGCCGGGGTCTACCTCAACCGGCTGGCCGCGGGGATGAAGCTGGAGGCCGACCCCACGGTGCAATACGCCATGGGCTACCAGCCGGAGACCGGCCAGTGGTGGAAAACGCCGGTCTTCCTGGAGGAATACGCCGGCGTGGACAGCCCCTACAATACCTATCTCTACGAGGGGCTGCCGCCCGGCCCCATTGCCAGCCCTGGCCTGGACAGCGTTCGGGCCGTGCTCTACCCGGAAGCGCATGACTACCTCTATTTCGTCGCCCTGCCGGACGGGAGCGGACGCCATGTCTTCGCCAACACCTTTGAAGAGCACGCGGAAAATGTGCGGCGCTACCTGGGCCTGCCTTAATGGATGGGCCGATCCCGACACGGATGCCCTCCATCGATGCCTGACGTGGATTTTGACATTGACTCGACCCATACCCATCGGAGCCTATGACCGCTGACGCGAGCCCTGTCCAGCTTCCTACCCGTACCGGCAAGGGACGTTTCGGCACCTTTGCCGGCGTCTTCACCCCCAACGTCCTCACCATCCTGGGGCTGATCCTCTTCTTGCGGACAGGCTGGGTGGTGGGCCAGGCCGGCCTGATCCAGGCGCTGATCATCGTGTTGCTGGCCAACAGCATCACGCTGTTGACCGGCCTCTCCCTGTCGGCCATCGCCACCAGCATGCAGGTGCGCACCGGAGGCAACTACTACCTGATCTCCCGCTCCCTGGGGCTGGAAATCGGCGGCGCCATCGGCATTCCCCTCTATCTCTCCCAGGCCATCTCCGTGGCATTCTACATCATCGGGTTTACCGAATCTTTGCAGGCCATCCCCTTTTTCGCGGACTACGATCCCCGCCTGATCTCCACGGTTTTGGTCCTGCTCTTCGGTTTCATCGCCTATATCGGCGCCGACTTCGCCTTAAAAATTCAGTTTGTGGTACTGGCCGCCCTCACAGGCGCGCTGATCTCCTTCTTCGCGGGCGGGTGGGACAGCATCTCGCCGCCGGCCCTGGGCCCCAACTACCAGCCCGGCGTCAACTTCTGGGTGGCCTTCGCCGTCTTCTTCCCCGCGGTGACCGGCATCACCGTGGGCGCCAGCATGTCCGGCGACCTGCGGGACCCGGGCAAGAGCATTCCCCAGGGTACCCTGGCCTCCATCCTGGTCACCGCCATCATCTACGTGGCCGTGGTCATCTGGCTGGCCGTCCACGGGACGCCCGATGAACTCCTCCACGACACCCTGATCATGCAGCGCATCGCCCGTTGGCCGGCCCTCATCTTCCTGGGCGTCTGGGCGGCCACCCTCTCCTCCGCGCTGGGCAGCGTCATGGCCGCGCCCCGGGTGCTCCAGGCCCTGGCCCTGGACCGGGTGGTGCCCGCCTGGATGGGCGCCCAACTGGGCAGCCCCACCGAGCCCCGCATGGCCGTGATCCTGACCACGGCCATCGCCGTGGCGGTGGTCTGGTCCGGCGACCTGGACTTCGTGGCGCCGGTCATCAGCATGTTCTTCCTGAACACCTACGGCATGACAAACCTGGCCGCGGGCATCGAGAAACTGGTGGGGAACCCCAGCTATCGGCCCCGCTTCAACATCCACTGGGCGGCCTCTCTGTTGGGGGCGCTGGGCTGCTACGGAGCCATGTTCCTGATCCACGCGCCGGCCACGCTGATCGCCATCGTCATCAGCTACGGCATCTTTTTCCTGCTGGAGCAGCGCTCCCTCACCCGCACCTGGGGAGACCTCCGCAGCGGGTTCTGGTTTACCCTGGCCCGCTACGCGCTCCTTCACCTGGAAAATGTGCCCTGGCATGTGAAGAACTGGCGCCCCAACATCCTGGTCTTCACAGGCCAGCCCCACAACCGGGAGAACCTGGTGCGTATGGCTGAGTGGTTGACCTCCGGCCGGGGGATCGTGACCTTCACCCAGCTGCTGGTGGGCGACGTGCACAAGCTCAGCCAGGCCAACCTGCGGGAAGCCGCACAGAAGCACATCCGAGAGTACATCCAATCCCGACGCATGACCGCTTTTGCGGAAGCGGATATCGTTCAGGACTTTCTCAGTGGCGCGCTGGCCGTGGCCCAGGCCCACGGCGTGGGCGGCCTGGAGCCCAACACCGTCCTGCTGGGCTGGAGCCGCACAGCAGAAGGACGCATGGCCCAGATGAAACTGCTCCGGGATCTGGCCAGCCTGGGCAAGTCCGTCCTCTTCCTCCACTGTCGGGACGGCCACGACTTTGGACGCCGGGCCGTTATCGACGTCTGGTGGCGCGGGCGCGGCGGCAACGCGGATCTGATGCTCCTCTTCGCCCACCTCATCACCCAACATCGAGCCTGGGCCAACGCCCGCATCCGCCTGTTGCGGGTCATCGACGGAGAAGAAGGCCGGACCCAGACCCAACTCCACATGACCCAAATCCTGGAAGAGGTGCGAGTGGTGGCCGAGCCCGTGGTGATCGTGCGCACCTGCCCAAGCCAGCCCATCGCCGAGATCCTGGCCGAGCAAAGCCGGGAGACCGATCTGACCTTCCTGGGGCTGCAGCTCCCAGAACCACCCCAGGACAGCGCCTACAGCGAAACACTGGACTCCCTGGTCCAGCAGGTGGGTTCCATCGTCCTGGTACGCAGCGCCAACGCCGAAGACGTGCTGGACGTGGGCTGAGCCCGCCCCCGAGCGCCATCCATCGCCCGCCCCAAACGCGAGGAAGGGCCGGCCCATCTGTCTGGGCGCAGCCCTTCCTCACGGCTGTAAAACCGACAGCCTGTTCACTTCATCCGACATCCGCTGCAGACTGTTCCCGCTTTCTGCCCTTCACTCCATGGGATACTTCATGCCCCACTGGGCCCGGATGCGGTCCATGGTCTCCATGATGGCCAGGGTTTCATCCAGGGGCATGATCTCGCTTTCCAGGAGACCTGCCCGCAGGCAACGGTGGACCTCGGCGGCCTCGTAGTTGTAGCCGTTGCCGGTGAAGGGCACCTGGATGGTTTGGGGCTCCCCGCCGGCCGGATGGATGGTCATGGTGTCCGGAATCCACCAGCGGGGGTGAATGCGGATCCAGCCGTCCGTCCCCATGATGGTGGCCTCCTGGGGTGTGGTGGTACGCACCGCGGTGTGCAGGACAGCCAGCTCGCCGCCGGGATACCCCAGGACCATGCCGGCCTGTTCGTCCACACCCGTCTGGCCGATTTCCGCCAGGCTGGCGATGCGGTCGGGGGTGCCCAGGATCATGGAGGCCAGGGAGATGGGGTAGACGCCCACGTCCAGCAGGCCGCCGCCGCCCAGCGCGGGGTCAAAGGCGCGGCTCTGGGGATTGAAGCGGGCCCGGTAGCCAAAGTCCGCGGTGATCATGCGCACAGGTCCGATCACCCCGTCGGCCAGCATGCGGCGCAGCTCGACCATGAGGGGAATGTAGCGGGTCCACATGGCCTCCATCAAAAACAGGCCTCGGGTTCGGGCCAGCTCGATGGCCTCCCGGGCTTCCCGGGCGTTGATGGTGAAGGGCTTCTCGCAGAGGACTGCCTTGCCCGCTTCCAGGCACAGGCGCATGTTTTCTTTGTGGAGGGAATGGGGCGTGGCGATGTAGATGACATCCACCTCGGGATCGGCCACCAGCTCCTCGTAGCTGGCATGGCGGCGGGGCACCTGGAACTGGTCGCCAAAGCGGTCGGCGCTCTCCTGGCTGCGGGAGCCCACGGCCACCAGGGCCGCGTCCTCCAACGCCTGAAGCCCCTGGGCGAACTTCCGGGCGATGTTGCCTGTGCCCAGAATACCCCAACGAATCTGCTCGCTCATGATAGTACCTGCCTCTGTCGTGTGGATCGCTGTGGGTTGACAAGAACGAACCAGCCTCCCGGCGGGCGGGAAACCGGCATCTTCTCCATTGTAACCTACCCTGGAGTGGGGACGGAACTGGCAGGGAAGCTAAAGGGCCAGAAGCGGCTTTTACGCCTGCTGCTCCTCCCGGGAGGGCGGCGTGGCCACGCCGTTGGCGGGGGAGGATGACGACGTGGCCGGATAGGCCGGGCTCGTGGGGCTGTTGTCCAGCTGGACCAGGGTGCGGGCCTCTGGGGACAATTGGCTCAACTCGGTCTGATAGCGCCGCATGCACGCCAGATCCTCCAGAGCCAGGCCATGGACAGTGCGCACCAGGAGGGCGGTGAACGGGTTCCCCGTGGGCAGCAGGGCCACCTTGAACTCCTCCTGCAGGGTCCAGGAGAGTTCGCTCTCCGACGTGCCCCAGGCGGCGGCAAAATCGACCGAGATACCGTGGACGGCCAGCCGGTCCACCACATCGTAGTTGGCCGTGGGTTTGGCCCGGTTCCAGAGTCCCTCCAGGTAGCGCCGCCGGGAGAAGGCCTGGCCGGCCGCGCCGTTTTCCTGGCCGTTTCGTCCCGGATGTTCTCGCTGGGCCCGGGCCGCGGCCTCTGCCGGCTGCCGCCACAGGAGTTCCTCCAGGTTGAAGTGGGGCGCCAGGGTGCGGATGAGGGCAGCCCGCACCGGGTTCGGCTCCTGGATGCCCACCGGCGCCACCGACTCCCGCACCGTCTGGCGGATGAAGCCGGCGATGGTCCGGGCCGGGCCCGGGCGCCCCCTCCCCGAACTCGACGCCGCGCTGCCGGCTTCTCCACGCAAAATCCGTCGTAGCTCCTGCCGCCAGGCCGCGGTTCCCCACAGGATGTCCAGCCGCTCTTCACTCCGCTTGCCGAAACTGTCCAGGTGACTGCGCAGATATTCCAGGCAGCGATCCCACAGGGCCTGGTTGAGGTGGGGCTGGTAAAGGTAAGTGGTGGGCACTTCCGGCGGCGGCACGGCGGTCATGGTCGGCGGGGTGCTGAGCGCGTGGAGCTCGGCCATGGCCTCGGCCAGCAGCTGTTCCCACGCCCGCAGGACCCTGACCAGCCGACTGTAGGCCCGCATCAGGCCGGCGTGGGCCTCCTCCTGCAGCCGGGCTGTGATCTCGGCCTGGGCCAGGGCGACCCGGGCCCGTCGCAGGCGACTTCGCCGGGAAATGCCAAAGCGATAGGTGCTGACGCCGGCCAGCAAAGCGCCCAGGCCAAAGCCCAGCAGGGCCAGCCCATCCTCCATGGGTTGCCAGGGCCGTTGCACCAGCCAGAGGTATCCCCAGGCCAGCAGGCCCACGGCCAGGGTAGCCAGCCCGGCGCGCGCCAGCACGCCACCCAGGGAAGGCAGGCGCTCCACCACCCGTCTGTAGCGGACCTGCCACTCCTGGAGCGCCAGCCGCTGGCGAACCTGGGTGAGCTGGCGGGTGCTGGGTGTGGAAGCCACTTCCAGCTGGTGCAGCGTCTCTTCACACTCTTGAAGCCAGCGCCGGGTCTGTTGGCGCGCCCGGGGCAGCCCGGTGGGTGAAGCAGCCAGCAGATCCAACAGCCGCTGCTGCATGCGGGTCAACGTCCGGGGGAAGAGACGGTCATCGCTCTCCAGCACGTCGGAAAACCAGCCGGGCGCGTGGGCCTCCTGGTCGACCCCCTCTGTGGCTGGGACCACATCCAGCCCCCAGGCCTCGTCGATGGCGGCCGGGCCGGCGGCCAGCTCCACGTAGGCGCGGACCTCGTCCAGGTGCGTCTCAAAGGCCTGGATCCAGCGGCTGGCCGGGAAGCTCGGCACCCGGCGCAGCCGTTCGGCCGCGGCCGGCGGCAGAATGAACGACTGGCTGGCCTGGAGATGGGCCAGATCCTTGGGCTCCGGGTGGGCGAAGAGGTCGGGCAGGCGCAGGGGAAGCTGGGCCAGGGCCCGGGCCGGCGAAAAGCCTAGATCGGCCAGGGTGGGCCAGGACTGGGCCGCGGCCAGCCGGGCTGCCAGGCTGCCCCGGGGTGGAGCGGGTTCGTCGTCCGGCGTGTTGCGCAGCACCCACTCTCGCACCAGTCGGCTTTCCTCCTGCCGATTCACCGCGTGAAAGACCGCCTGCAGGGGAACGTAGTCCCCGGCTGCACCCAGGAGGCTGTATGGCCGCCACTGGGCAGCGCCCGCCCGGGGCTCCGCGCCGTGGGGGAAGAAGTTGGTTTGCTCCTGGACGTACAGGTCGCCGCTGCCGGTGATAAAAGCTTCCAGCGCATTGCCTGCCAGGATGGCCAGCTCGTGGCTGTCCTGGGCCAGCCCCTGGTTGCTCTTCTCCCGATCCAAGAGGTAGATGTGGTCGAAGAGAGGGCGGCCCACTTCCCGGGCCAGGGAGGCGGCAGCCACACCCGGCGCCCGGCGGACCAACTCGGCCAGTGCGGCCTGGGCCTGGTCATCGGCAGCCAGGCCGGTCAGCAGCTCCAACTCTCGCAGGGCCGCGTAGCAACTGGCATCCTCCATCTGGCGGGTGACGTCGTCGGCGTAGCTGCCGGTGGCAAAGAGGGCCACCACCTGGGTGATGTGGCGGCGGCCCAGGCGGGCCAGGGTTTGGGCCACCAGGGGCCAGATCAACGCCGGCACCAGAGGCTCGAAGAGGGGCGCCACCACATAGAGGGTCGTCTGGACGAAGGGGTCATCGGGGGCCAGCCGGTCCTGGCGAATGGGATCAAAGAGGTGGATCTCCAGCAGCCGGGCCACGGTATCGGCGTGGGCCAGCGCGGCGTGGAAGAGATCCAGCCGGGTGGCCCGCCGGGTACCGGGCTCTGCTGGGCTGCCGGCCGTTCCCAGGGATGCGAGGCCGGTGCCCGGCGCTGAAAAGACGTGGCTGCCCGGCGCGTCCCCAAAGGTCAGGGGCGCCAGGGCCTCCGCCGTGGCTTCCAGCAGCCAGGCAGCCCGGCGCTCCGCCGCGGTGAGCAGGGAACGCCGGCTGCTGCCCGGTCCAGCCTCCGGGGCCCTGGCCAGAGTCCGCTCAACATAGAACGGGGGCAGCGCCCCGGTGCCGGCTTCTCCCATCCGCAGGGTGTGGAGGTGAAAACGGGCCTGGCCGCTGCCGTCTAGCAGGGGCTCAGGCAGGACGGCCCCGTAGCGGACGATGCGGTTGAGATCCGGGAATCCACCGGACGTGTCCAGTGCGGCCCGCTGTTCCTGGGCAGCCTGAAGCCGGGGCGCCAGGTGTAGCATCACCTGCAGGCCCCAGCCCCCAAAACAGAGGATCGCAGCCCGGCTTTGGGAATAGTTGGCAATCACGATTCAGCCCTGAACGTCCTGTCCACACGGGGGATGACAGCCGGGCGTTCGCCACGGGACGGTCCCGGCGTCCGGCTGTCCGGCGTGATTTCCGGCAACTGGGCCCAGCGGGGATCCAGGTGGAATTCCTCCCGCACCGGGAAGTCCAGGCTGTTCTCGTACTGAGCCCGGAATTCGTCCAACCGTTCCAGCAGGGTGATGGGCAGCCCATGGACGATCCAGACGGCGTCCATGCGCATGGGATCGCCGGTGGGCACCCACTTGATGTCTTCCTGGCCCACGGTGGCCGCCATCAGGTTGGGGTCATCCTGGCGGCTGGTGGGCACCGCGGCCAGCCGAATGTGCTCCAGGTTGGACTCGTGGAAGCTGAAGCGGTCCGCGTCCCAGCGGATGTAGGGGTTGAGGCGGTCCAGCCACTGGTGGATGCGGTTGTCTGGCCGCTGGCGGGTCTGTTGCACTTCTTCGCTATGTTGGACGGTGATGATGTGGTTGATGTCCACCGTCTGGCGCACCCGGCCGAGGAGGCTGCTGTTGGCGGCCACGGCGGCGTTGAGCCGGGCGAGGAGTTCATCGGGGCTCCCCGCGCCGCCGCTCTGCACCAGGCGGGCAAAGAGGGGGGCCAGCGCCTGGCGCCAGTCCTCGTCCATGACCATGGCCCCGGCCCGGCGGTAAAAATGCTGCAGGTAGTCCCGGCCCACGGCGCCGGTTTCCAGCTCGTAGTAGGTGCTGGTGCTGGGGCGGCCGTCGGGGATGCGAGGGTCGATGCGGTCGGCCATGCGGCTGGCCTCCTGGTTGGCCCGGGCCAGGGCCATGGCACAGGCGTCGATCTGGCTGCGCAGGGTCTCCCGCAGCGCGGCGGCCTGTTTGGCCATCTGATCCACCAGGGCCACTTCCACCGCGTCCCGCTTCTGGTAGAGGCGGGCCCGGGCTTTGCGGGCAGCCAGCTCTCGGGCTCGTTCCCGGGCCTGGCGGGGGCTGAAGGCCATCATCAGCAGCTCGCCCAGGCTGCCGGCCAGTTGCTGAAGCTGTTCAGCCCAGCCGCCCTGTTGGGCCAGGAGTTTGCGCCATCGCTGGCGGTCGTCCTCGCTGACGGGGCGGCCGTCCACCAGAAAGAGGCGCTGGCGGGGCAGGGATTCGGGCGGGGCAGTGGCGATGTTAGCAGGTGCCAGCAGATCACAGAGGGCCAGCGCGCCCCGGATGCCCGCGTCCATCAGCGCCTGCTCCATGGCCTGCTGCACCGGCTCCCAGAAGCCGGCCCAGGCGCCCCGGCCTTCCTGGATCTCTTCCAGCACTTCATCCAGGCGGTCGTTGGCCAGGGCGGCGTAGCGGCTGGCCAGGCGGTTGAGCAGGTTCTGCCACAGGTTCAGGATGCGCTGGCGGTCGGCCGGCGGCAGGGGGCCGCGCGGGTCGCTGAGGCTGGGGCCGGCGGCAAACCGGCGGATCAGGTCGGCCACGAAGGCCCGCTGCCAGAAGTCCACCAGGGATTCGTGGGGAACCACCAGGGCAGAGGTGGCGAAACTGCTGTAGACCAGGAAGTGTCCCCGCTTCACCCGCCGCTCCCCGGTCACCTCCCCGGCTGGCCCCCGGGAGCTCCCGCCAGCGCCGTCGCCCAGGTCGAACATGCGCTCCCGCACCACGTTGACCTCCAGGCCCAGGATCTCGCTGCTCAGGTGGCTGATGGCGGTCAGTTGAATCAAGTGGGCGGCCATGTTCTCTGCGTCGGACTTGCGGGCCAGGCTGCGGCCATCCCGGTTGGTCCGACCCAGGAGAAAGACGAAGTCAAAGGGGGCGTAGGGCGTATCCGGCAGTTCCCGCTGTTCGCTGGGGTAGAGGGCCTTGAACTGCTGGGTTTCCTGGAAGTAGTTGAGTTCCTTGAGGGCCGCGTAGGCGTTGGCCCGAATGCGGCGACGCTGCAGGTCGCTGGAAATTTCCGCCTCCAGCACATCGGGCAGGAAGAAGATGCCCACGATGCGGGCGTTGTTGCGCACCTGGGCCCGGATGCGGTGGACCACGTCCAGGAACATGCCGGCTCCGGTGCCGCCGCAAAGGCTGCTCACCACGTAGATGAGCTGATAGTTGCCCACCACCGGAAACCCTCGATTTTGAGCCACCTCCATATCCCGGATTTTATCCAGGTTGGCCAGCTTGGTCTCCAGCAACTGCTTGAAGGTGACGTAGTTGCGGAAGAAGCAGAGGCGGCCGATGGGCCGGAGCTGTTTGGCGCCGTTGTGGATGTAGCCCAGGGGGATGGAGGGGTAGTGCCACCAGCGCGCGATCTCGGGGTGTTGGTCCAGGTTGGCCACCAGGCGGGTGGCGTCGAACTTGCCCATGTAGGCAAATTCATCGGCAAAGAGGGGCTCCTGGTCCAGGCGGTTGACCAGGGGCTCGGTGTCCAGCGCCAGGAGCTGGATCATGCCCGGCAACTGGTCCCCGCCCCACACGTTGCGGAAACGGCGTTTGACCGCCCGCACCGTGTTGGTGCCCATGCCGCCCACGCCCACCACCAGGGTGGGATAGATGGTCGGTTTATCGTATCGTTGCGTCCAGTTTGATTGATTCATGCCCTGTCCATCGATTCCAAAGATGTCACCAGGAGGAGCGCCAGGGATCCTCGGCAGCCGCGCCGTTGGCGGGCGGCACCTGCGGCGTGCGCGCCCCGGCCGGCTGGCCGGTGTCCCAAACGCTGCCCCACTCGCCCTGCTCCCACGCCGCGTCGTCCCAGGCCCCGGATGCGCCCTCCGCGACCGGCTCCGGGTACGCATCCGCGGCGGCCGGTGGCGCCAAGGGCATCTGCAGGGTGGCGGCCATGGCGGCCTGCTCCAGCTCTTCCTCATCGATGCCCCGGCCCCGGATACGGGCCACAGCCACCAGCAGCAGGAGCGCCGTCAGGGGGCCGGTGCAGAGCACCCACGGCATGCTGTAAACCGGCACCAGATAGGGCGCCAGGTAACGCTGGGGCAGGCTGGGGCTGCGAAAGTTGAAACTGACCTGTTGCCGTTCGGGCAGGCCCACGATGCCCAGGGTCAACCGGCCGCTGTAGAAGGTGCCCCGCCAGGGATCATGGGGGATGGCCTGACGGGCCACCAGGGTCAGGGGTACCTGGTAGAGGCCATCCTCCTGGGGCGGGCCATCTACCACCACCTGGGGCACATCGATCTGGGCCAGACTCAGGGTGGTGGGCTGGCCCTCGGACGCGCCGCCCGCCTCGCTGCTGGTGGCGGTCAGATCCTCCACCTGCAGGATAAAGGGCAGCTTGCCGGTGAAGCGGATCAACAGGGTGGCGTTGACCCGGCTACCCGCGTCCTGCCAGTCGCCCAGGGGAAGCTCCCCGCTGACCACCGACCACTCCACGTTGGCCACCCGGGCCCGCCAGGTCACCTGGGCCGGCACCACGTCGTAGTCGCCATCGGGCCCCGCCAGCCGGAGGGTACCGGTGCAGCTTCCCGGCGGCACCGGCTGCAGGCTGGTCAGGCGCAGGGGGAGGAACGTTCGCCCCTCCCGCTGGATCAGGTCGCCGGCGGCTACGGCCACCTGGGCACAGGTGCTCTCCTCCAGAGTAACGACCAGCGGAAAGGCTTTGTCAGCAAACTGGACGGGCACCTCCACCGTCTGATCCAGCCGGAAATTGGGCGAGGTGTCAAAGAGCACCTCGCCGAAGTCCAGGGTCTGGGCCTCGACCCGGGCCAGGGGGCGGGGGACAGTGTAGGTGACGGGCAGGGTGGCCGCAGGGCGAATGCGCACGTCCATGGGGCGGCCGGCCGGGTCCGTGGTCTGCCAGGTAATCTCCCCGGCATACTGGCCTGGGCGCAAGGTCTCCAACCCCTGCACCTGTAGCCGGGCCGGCTGGGAGCCAGTCTCCGGCACATCTACCAGAAAGTTCAGGCCCACGCCAGGAACGGGTTCGCCGCTCTCGGCATCGGTGAGCCGAAGCACGGCAGAGAGTCCGCCGATTTCCTCCAGGGTGCTGGAGCTCACCTCCACCGGCCATCCATCCAGCGGCATCTGGCCCAGGTCCAGGCTGCCGTCGGCCGTGAGGGGCAGCCCCTGCACCACCACGGCCGGCTCCAGCACCAGTTGAGATTCGGCCCAATCGCTGAAGCGCAGACCATCTAGCTGGCCCTGGATCACGTAGAAGATCCGGTAGCTGTGGCCATCCACCGGCCGGAAGGATTCGTCCGTACAGAGGCGCTCGGTGCAGTCCATTTCCACCTGGTGCACCAGCTGGCTGTTGCCGGCCTGATCCTGGGTGAAGACGTAGGCCGTGGCAGCCAGCTGCCGGACGTTGCCGCCGGTGAAGCCCACCTGCAACCGGGCTCGGGCACCGCCCGGGCCCCCTTCCACCACGGCGCCGCCCTCGGGCGTGAGGACCTGGGCCCGGGGTAGATCCGGCCGGGCTTCCAGGCGGAAGGTACGCACCAGTTGCAGGGGCTGGGTGTCCTCGCCCAACTGCAGGCGCACCAGATCGGGCTCCTCGTCGAGCAGCAGGGCCCGGGTATTGCCCTGGCCAAAGGATTCCAGCGGAACCTGGCCGTTGTAGATGATGGGCTCCTGGGCACCAGGGCCGACGCTGCGTGCCATGAGCAGCGGCGGATGGCCCGCCGGGTAGTAGCGAACCGAGGCCGGGCTGTCGGCCACGCTGGGCGGCGGGTTGAGGAGCTGGACGTAGCTGGCTGCCTGGACCACGGCAAAGCCGCCTCCCCCCGCGATCTCGGCGCGCCATGTCCCCGGGGCCAGATTCTCCGTACTCACCTGGTTGACGTCGATGTTGGGATCGTTGAGGACGTTCTGGGGCAGGACGGGCTGCTCGTCCCGCTGAACGGCGCCCAGGCCGTTGCGGGGAGTCACGAAGGTGATCCGTTGGACGCCGTGGCTATCCCGGGTGGTCAGGCGAATGGTGCTGCCGTCCCGGGGGGCGATGATGGAGCGATCCGGCTTCATCTCTGCGAAAATGGCGCCGAAGACCTGGAGCAGATCCTGGGGGGTGGCCGCCTCTCGGACGCCATAGGCGGCAAATTGCTCCCGCAGGAATTCTCCCGCGCAGCCGGCGCTGGGATTGCAGAGCACCACGGGAAACACGAAGATGCCCCCGTCCCGCAGGGTCTGGAGCTGGGCCAGGATCCGGTCCCGCTGGCTGCCCACCCCGTCGGGCTGGCTGGGTTCACCGTCGGTCAGCAGGAGCACGTACTGATTGCGGCCCGGCTCCTGGGCCTGCTGCAAGAGCTCGATGGTCCGTTCCAGCCCCAGGTCGATGCGGGTGTAGCCTCGCCGGTAGTAGTCGTTGGGCGGCTGCAGGGTCCCGCTGAGCTGGCGCCGGTTGGTGCCATCACCCACGGGCTGCAGGCTGGCCAGTGCGCCCACGCCTTCCACGCCGCTGTCAAAGCGCACCACGGCCAACCGGTCGTCCGGGTCGGCCAGTTCCAAGAGGAGGCGGGCGGCGCTGTAGCGCAGCTCCTCGGGATCGCTGGGCGGGTTAAAGCTGGGGGCACGGCAGGGGGGGAAGAAGGGGGGCTCCTCCCGAGGCCAGGGCCAACAGGTGGCCATGCTGCCGGAATCGTCCAGGAGCACCACCACGTCGATGGGTTGGGTCGGGCCCTGGGTGTCCGCCGGCGGACGGGCGATCTGGGCAGACGAGACGGCAGCCGGGGCGGCATCGGCGCCTGTTGCGCCGGCCAGCCAGAGCAGCGCGGCGATCAGGGCCACACGCCAACCTGCTGGTACGTGGGTATTCAATCGATTCATTCGCTTTATACAGCCAAAAGACCAACGCGACCTGACCGCAGGCCACCGCAAAAGTGGCCGCTGCTTCCCCAGGGCGGCTTGAACCTCGCCCTACGCACAGCGCCAGGCCGGAACGACCCACAACAGAACGTACCTCTTGAAACGTCCACCGGGACCACCCGGTTCCCATGCCCATGCCCGGGGTCAGCAGGAGCAGGCAGTGTTAAATTCACCCACCCTGCCACAGCTCCGGCCCCTGCCGGGCCGATTTGCACTGCCGTGTAGTAGACAAAGGGACGACCTGACGGCCGTCCCTGGGGTGCGATGCGTGGATGGGATGGGGACTGGATGGCAGAAATCTCAGTTGGCCTGGGCGTTGGACAGGGCCTCATCCAGGATCTCGGTAAAGGATTCCACGGGCAGGGCGCCGGGGATGACTGTGCCCTGGTTGCCGTACAGGACGATAAACGTGGGCGTGCCCCGAACGTAAGGTGCGCCGTCGTTCATATCGCTCTGGACCCGGGCATGCATCTCTTCATCCTCCAGACAGGCGGCGAAGGCATCGGGATCCAGCTCTAGCTGGGTGGCCAGATCGATGAAGACCGGGTTAGGCTCGTTGATGGACCATGCCTCTACGTTCTGGAAGATCAGGTCGTGCATTTCCCAGAACTTCCCCTGCTCGGCGGCACATTCAGAAGCCACGCCGGCAGCCGGGGCCTGGGGATGGATGCTGAGGGGGAAGTGTTTGAAGACCCACTGCACCTTGCCCGTCTCCACATACTGCTCGTCCAGGGTGGGCTGGGTCTGCTGGACATGGCGACGGCAGTAGGGGCACTGGAAGTCGGAAAATTCGATGACCTTGACGGCGGCGTTGGGGTCGCCCCGGTACTGGTCGCCGGCCAGGTCGTAGCCAGGCCGCTCTGGATCCGGTTGGAGCCCTTCGGCCGTGGCCCAGTAGGGGATGCCCTGGTCGTCGCCCTGCTGTTGGGCCTGTTGCTCGGGGGGCGCAGGGGTTTCACCGGCCAACAGCGCCTCGATCACCCCGGCGAACTGGTCGAAAGGCTGTGCGCCCACCAGCTTATGGGTGACGCCGTCGGCCACCCGCAGGAACTCGAAGCTGGGCGTGCCCGAGAAGCCCTTCTGTCGAGCCTCCGCCACACCGGCCTGCACCTCTGGTGCATGGGTGCCAGCTTCCATACAGGCCTGGAAAGCCTCCACATCGCTGCCAATCTCTTCCGCCAGGCGGGTGAAGAAGGACTGGGGATCGGGTAGCTGGCTCCACTCCTCCACCGTACGGAAGAGCTGGGCGTGCATCTCCCAGTAGAGGGCGGCCGAACCCTGATCCGCGATGCAGAGGGAGGCCTCATGGGCGGCCGGCGCGTTGGGGTGTAGCTCGGCCAGGGGGAAGTCCCGGAAGATCACCCGCAGCTGCCCGGTGCGCACGTAGGACTCGTCGATGGCGGGCTCTGTCTGGACGAAATAGCGGTTACAGAAAGGGCACTGATAATCGCTGTACTCCATCATCACCAGGGGGGCATCCAGGGCACCGCGATAGGGGTAGCCCTCTTCGGTGAATCCTACCGGAATGCCCTTGTAGGTCTCGGTAGATGGGGCAGCGCTGGCGGCGACCTCCGCCGCCGGGGCATTGCTGGCCTGGGTATTTTCCCCATTTTCCGTGCCCGCCGCTTCCGCGTTCTCCTCGCCTGTCGCCTGGCTGTCGGCCTGCCCGGCGGATTGGGGAGCTTCGGTCTGAGCCGGGGCTGCCGTGGCCGTCTCTGGTGCGGGGGCTGCGCCTTCGGATTGGGCCGGCGTGGACGCCTCCGGCGCGGCAGCACGGTTGTTCAACACCCAGAAGGCCACCAACACGATGGTCACCAGGCCAAGGACAGTCACGCCGAGCCAGATGCGTGTGCTCTGGCGCGCGCTGGAATCATTCATGCAGACTACTCCGGTTTCTCATGATCTCAAAGAGACAGGGCCCATCCACCCACGTCCGGGCCATCCGGTGGACTGTAGAACAGGGCTTCAGACCTTCCCGTCTGCCCCCACTACCGACTACCTACTCCAACTACCAAAAACTACAGCTGGAAATTCCGTCCGTTGTCCGGGACGACCTTCTGGCTATAGTTGGTGACGTAGGTCAGCAGCTTGTCGTGCAACTTCTTCCATCCCGGACTCTGAAGGATGTCCTGCAACCGTTCCGGGCTCTCGACGGCGCCGATGGTGAGCATTTGCGGACCTTCGCCGTACATGGTATACAGGACTTCGTTGGGCTCGATGCCCAACTGCATGAGACGGGGGGCGAACTCGCGCACGACGAATTCAGAGAAATCTTGCTCGCGCCCCATTTTGATATCCCATTGCATCAAAAGTCTGATCATAGGTCCGGAACGCAACCCTTTCTTGCCTGTGTACAACACCCGATAATGCCACGATACCAGAAGGAATCGAGAATTGCAACTTCCTGTTGGCCCACCGGTGTAGTAAATCCCGGCAGACATTCGCCGATAGATTCCACCAGAGGTAGCGCGCCCAGAGGGCACCTGGAATGTCTGCCGCGGTATTTACGCCAGACTGTAGTCGTCTGCCGTACTTTGGGCATGTACTCTCCAGATAGCTCAAGGGCCCCAGCGCCGCCGAGATACCGGGGTCGCAGACGATTTCCAGAGAGAATTCTGGCAAGATCTGTGTTCAGCGGTGAAATCTGTGGAGTCTCCGGCAGGCTCATCGGTGGATACCCGCCGGGATCTGCCAGGAAGCGGTGGCATCGGCTGCTCCTGGCGGGGTGTCTGGCTTTCCTCCTGGGAACGTGGCTACCGCCACTTTTGGCCGCCTGGTTTCCGGCCTGGCCCCTGGCCCCGAGGCAGGCCCTGGCAGCGCCGACCCGACAGGGCACGCCTGGGGTGCAGGCGACCAGCCCCACCCTCTACCTGGTTCCCCAGGACGCTACCGTTGTGGTGCTGCACACCCATGTGGCGACTTTCCAGCTTCAGCCCCTGGCGGACGGCCGCACATCCCTGGGCGTGGAGCTCCTGTTTCGCCTGAAGAATCCCTCCCAGGAGACGGTAAACCTGGTCGCCCGCCTGGATGGAAGGAGCGGCCCCCTGGCGCCCGAGCAGGCGGCGGCTTTCCCCGATCTCTCGGCGTCGGTGGATGGCCAGGCGCTAAGCTTCCAGCCGCTGGTGGTCCAGGGTAACCAGGCCCTGGGCCTGAGCCTCTCGCTGGCGGCGGAAGCCCAGCGCACCGTCCGCCTGCGCTACACCGTGACCGGGCTGGCCGGGCCGCTGGCCGGGTTGCGCTATGATCCTGCGCCTTTGCGGGGCTGGTCGGGTACGCCCAGCGTGCGGGTCACCGTCCAGATCCCGCCGGCGATCCCGCCGGAGAGCTGGCTTGGCATCGCGCCGGACGGCTGGCGCTACGGGCTGGAAGCGCCAGCAGAGATGACGGCCATCCAGTGGCTGTTCGACAACGGCCTCCCTCGCCAGCCCTTTCACTTCCAGTTCGTGGCCCCGTCCACCTGGGGCCAGCTTCAGGCCGCCCGGCAGGCCGCTGTCAGCGGCGCCCCGCCCGACGCATTCCGGCAGCTTGGCGACCTCTATCGGCAACTTTACGCGGCGGCGGATGTGGCCACCCAGGGGAGCCTCCGGGCCCGCTTCTATGCCCTGGCCCTGGCAGCCTACACCGACGGCCTGACCGAACACGAGCGCCAGGGGCTGCCGCCGGCGGCAGCTACGGAATTGCACCTGCGCCTGGCTGACCTCTACCGCAACCGGGCGGCGGATGTGGGCGGAAATGCGGCCCTGCCCTATGCCAGGCTCCTGGTGGAGCAGGCCGCCGCTGCCCTGGAAGGCCTGCCGGCAGACGACCGGCGACGGGCCGAGGTGATGCGCTGGCAGACGGAAGGGCTTTATCTGCTTCTGAGCGACGCGCGTCAACGCCGGGAGTGGCCCCAGGCCCTTCAGCTCATCGAAGAAATCGCCCGCCTGTCCCCCACGGCTGCGGAGCAGGAAACCCTGGCCGAGATGCGACGCACCGTCCGGGTGCAACAGGCGTTGGATCTCCTGGAGCAGGGCCAGCGGGATGCCGCCATGGCCCTGGCCGCGGAGGAGCTGAGCGACCTGCAACTGCAGCCGCCCCCCCAATTTCAGCCCCTGTTCGCCCGCTGGCAGGTCACCGTCACCACCGGCCTGGCCGGGACGACCTTGAAGCTGACCGGGGAGCCGTCCCCTGGCCGGGAGGCTGATGCTCGCGCGGCCCTGGAGGGTCTGCTCCAGCAGTGGTCGACGGCATTGACACAGGACGGTCGAGCCGGTTATGATATCAACCTGGCTGCCACACCGCCCCAGGCCACCACACCCACATCGCTGACCCTGACCATCACCTATCCTGACACCGCATCTGGGGTTCCCCTGGCCCGGGCATTGCCCGCCACGGCGGACTGGGCCCTGCTGCGGGAGCTGCTCCTCCAGATCCGGCCGGAGACAACCCGCCGCTCCCATCTGCTGTGGCAACAGGTGAGCCTACGCCAGCCCCTGGACCTGCGCCGGGCCGGCGATCAGTGGGCCATGATGGCCACAGACCTGGAACGGCAGGCAGCCCAATTTGAAGCCCAGGCAGCTCCGGACGTCTGGGAGGATGTAGCCCGTCTGGAAACAGCCTTGCAGGCCCATGTCCAGGCAGCCAACTATCGAGTCGCGGCCCAGGCGTGGCGGGACCTGCTGCAGGAGAGCTGGGTGCTGGTGGAATTGCAGGCCGGCTCCAGCTTGTTGGGGACATCCGGCCAGGGCCGATCCTGGCTTGTGACGGCCACCACCCCCTCCCAGATGCTCACCTTCGATGGGCAGATGGTGAACCCGGGGCGAGCCGCCCTCAGTGCAACAGCCGGTTTCTTTGGCTTGTTCTTGCTGGCGGGTATGCTCTGGCGGCTGCTGTAAGGTATAGCGGGAGGGCTGTACCAGACGTCGCCAACCCTTGGGGCAAGATGTAAGTCAGCCCACAGGGCCTGTGGCACTTTGGCGCGACAATCGAGGTTAACCATGGCAACCCGAACCTTTGATTCCACCCGAACCGATCGCCCTGGCCGGCGGTACAGTGAAAACGTCTACTTCCAGGACGGCCGGCTTTTCACTGGTATACTCGTTTCGCTGCTCTATCTGATCCTGGCCATTTCCCTGGATGCAGCCGGCTATGTCTCGGACATGACCCTGCTGGTGCCCGTCACCCTGGGCGCCCTGCTGCTGGGCTTTTTGATGGCCTACAGCCGTTTCGACGGCTTCTTTGCCCTGTCCCACAGCATGTTCACCGGCCTGGCCTGGATCCTGTATTTGATGACCGGCCTGGTGAGCGAAGCCGAGCTGGCGCCCTTTCAAAACAACGGCATCCCCGAGCTCCAGGCCCGAGCCTATTTCATCCTGCTACGCTGGCTGAACTGGGTGGACGCAGCCCTCAACAATGCCGCCAGCGCGGATAACTACGTTTTCATCTTCGAGATGAGCTTTCTGGTCTGGTGGCTGACCTACCTGGGCGTCTGGGCCATCTTCCGCTATGGCTACACCTGGCGGGCGGTCATCCCCGCGGGCCTGGTGCTGCTCATCAACACCTACTATGCGCCCCGCTCCATCCTGGGCTTTCTCATCTTCTTCTGCCTGGTGGCCATGATCCTGTTCGTGCGCACCCACCTGGCGGAACAGCAGATCCGGTGGCGAGAACAGCGAGTCCACTTTAGCCAGGATATCACGTTGGATTTCCTGCGCAACGGCTTCCTCTTCAGCGTGCTGATCATCACCCTGGCCTGGCTCTCACCGGGCCTTGGCCACAGCTTCCAGGTGCGCAACGTGATGGCCCCCCTGAATGAGCGCTGGCAGGAGACCACAGAACGCTGGAACCGGCTCTACCAGGGGCTCAACCGACAGACCCGGCCCACCACCGCGGCCTTTGGGCGTACCCTGTCCCTGGGCGGTGAGCGCAACGTGGGCAATAGCATCGTCTTCCAGGTCAACACCGCGCAGGGGCGATACTGGCGAGCCGTGGTGTACGACACCTACACCGGCCGCCAGTGGCTGAACACCAGCGACGAAGAGCTAAACTTCGATGCCCAGGAGGCGGTTCCGGTGGCCGGTTGGGCCCTGCGGCGCCCCATGACCCAGACCATCACCCTTCGGTCACCCACGGGCAATATCCTTTTCGGCGCGCCGGACATTGTGCGGGCCAGCGTCCCCTTCGAGGCGCTGGTACAGCCCCTGCCTGCGCCCTCCCTCTTCGGGCCTGCGGGCACCGACGGCGAGCCCGCAGCTACCGCCGTGGAGATCGCCCTGGCCCGCGCCCGGACGCCCCTGGAAGCGGGGGACAGTTACACCGTGGTGAGCTACTACACCGAGGTCACCCAGCGTGCCCTGCGCAGTGTGGAAGCGGACTTCCCCCCCGAGATCCTGGAAAAATATCTCCAGCTGCCGGAGAACTTCTCGCCCCGGGTGGCCGAGACAGCCCGCACCGTGGTGGCAGGCCAGGAGACCCTGTACGACAAAGCCAAGGCCATCGAGACCTTCCTGCGGGGCTACACCTACAACGACGCCATCAGCGCGCCGCCGCCGGATGTGGATCCGGTGGAATATTTCCTCTACGACATCAAGGAAGGCTATTGCGATTACTACGCCACGGCTATGGCCGTCATGCTGCGCAGCCTGGGCATCCCGGCCCGGGTGGTCAGTGGCTACGCCGAAGGCACCTACGACGAAGAGACGGGGCTCTTCTACATCACCGAGCGGGACGCCCACACCTGGGTTGAGGTTTACTTCCCGGGCCTGGGCTGGATCGAGTTTGAGCCCACCGCCGGAGAAAGCACCCTGAACCGTCCCGTGGGCAACGACCCCATCCCGGCGGACATGGCCAGCGCCCCCCTGGATACCAACCTGGACCCCTACATGGAGGAGGATCCCTTTGCGCCTGGCCTGGACATGGGGGCGGAGAGCCTGCTCAACGAGGAATTTGCCATGGAGGGCGGCACGGAAGTGCTGGCGGGGCAGAGCCGATGGCTGGGCGCGCTGGTGCTTTTGGGCGTCCTGAGCGCAGGCGCCTGGCTGGTCTGGCGGACCCGGCTGTCCGGTCCCAACCGCTTTGACCCGGACCTGCCTCCCATTTTCTTCGGGCGGCTCCAGCAATGGGCGGCGCGGCTGGGCCTGTCTCTCCCTCCCACCCAGACGCCCTACGAACAGGCCCACCAGCTGGAACGGGCCCTACCGGTGGCCCGGGAGCCTATCCACACCATCATCCATTCCTACGTGCACTACCGCTTCAGCCGCAACAGCCACAGCCCGGGAACGTCCGGCAGCCTCCGGTCTTCCGTGGATGAAGATGGCCAGCTGATGGCCGCGTGGAACTCGCTGCAGCCCATCTTCTGGAAGGCGTGGCTGCGAAAAATGATGCGCACCATCCTGCGCCGAAAGGTGGATCCCTTCTCCCTGCTGGAACGTTGATGGAGGATGGCCGGTTTTGCGGCCCCATGCGGCCTGTGCTACCATGCGGCCATGAGGTATTTGCGCGCCTGGTGGGACATTCCCCTCATCGTCGACCTGCTGCTGCTGGGGCTGGCAATGCCTTCCCTCTACTTTCCGGCCCGCTTTCCACCGTGGACCATTCCCTTGAGCCTGGTTTTCTTGGCTCTGGGATGGCTCTGGCGACGATGGCGGCTGGGCCTGTGGTGCCGCTCCACGCCGGCCGATTGGCCGCTCTTTTTTTTATTGGGTCTCATGCTGCCCATCTCCCTGTGGGCCGCGCCCGAACCTTTGCGGATGGCGCACTCCATTCCCCGGGCCTACATTTTGCTCTGGAATTTTTGCCTCTTCGCCGCGGTGGTGGCCCACGGAAGCCGCGACATGCGTCTCTATCGGGCTGTCGCAGCCGGCTTCTTCCTGGCCGCCACGGGGATCGCCCTGGCGGCGCCCCTGGGCATGAACTGGCTGTACAAGTTCGCCTTGCTTCAGCCTGTGCTGAGCCGCATTCCGGGGCCGCTGGTGGGCGTCTTCCAGGGGGCGGAGAGCGGGTTCCACCCCAACCAGGTAGCCGGCACGCTGCTCCACGCCCTGCCGCTGATGCTGGCTCTCAGCGTCGCCCAGGTGTGGGGCGCCCTGGGTAACCGGGGACAACGCACCTGGAGTCACAGGGCGCTGCGGGCGCTTTTTCTCCTCTGTACGGGGATTGTGCTGGGGGTATTGGTGCTCACCCAGTCCCGCTCTGGCCTACTGGGGCTGACGGTGGGGGTGTTGACCATGGCGCTTTTGCCCTGGCGGTGGGGGCGCTGGGCGCTGGCCGGAGGAGTGGTGGCCCTGGTGCTGGCCTTCCCTTTCCTGCCCGCCAGCCTGGTGGACCTCATCAGCGATGCGCCCCCCGTGGAAGCCCTGGGCGGAACCAGCAGCCTGGGCTTCCGGCAGACGGTCTGGAGCGCCGCCATCACGGGCCTCCACGACTTTGCCTTCACTGGCATGGGGCTGGGTACCTTCCGGGAAGTGGTTTTCCTCCTCTATCCCATGCAGGGCATTTCCCCCACCTATGACCTGGGACACGCCCACAACTTTTTCATCCAGACCGGCCTGGACTTCGGCCTACCCGGGCTGGTTGCCCTGTTGGCCATCTATTTGCTCCTGGTGACCGGGCTGGTGGGAGTCTGGCGCCGGGCAGGTCAAGAGGCGGCGGAGCAGCGGGTGTGGGCGCTGGGGCTGTTAGGCTGCCTGCTGGCCCAGACCCTGTACAGCCAGTTGGATGCGGTGGCCATGGGTGCCAAGACCAATTTCCTCTGGTGGTGGATGGTGGCCCTGGGGCTGGCCCTCCAGATTCAGACCAGCACCCACATCCGACCGACGGCCGACCCCTCGAACGAGCTGGGCCAGCCGTCCTGACGCGACCAGATGGGCCCGTTCCTACCGGGCGTCCGGCTGTTTCTGAATCTCCTGCTGCTGGATCTCCTGCTGTTGGGGTGGATAGCCGTTGGCCTTCTGCAACGCGGCCAGGTCGGCATCCACCATGAGGCGCACCAGCTGTTTGAAATCCACGGTGGGCTCCCAGCCCAGCCGCTTGCCGGCCTTGCTGGCATCGCCCACCAGGAGGTCCACCTCAGCCGGGCGATAGAACTTGGGATCCTGCACCACGTATTCCCGCCAGTCCAGGTCCACGTAGCTGAACGCCTCTTCCACGAATTCTCGCACACTATGGGTCTCGCCGGTGGCCAGGACGTAGTCGTCGGGCTCGTCCTGTTGCAACATGAGCCACATGCCCCGCACATAGTCGGCGGCGTAACCCCAATCCCGCCGGGCCTCCAGATTGCCCAGGCGCAGCTCGTTGGCCAGGCCCAGCTTGATACGGGCCACGCCATGGGTGATCTTGTGGGTGACGAATTCCAGGCCTCGGCGGGGGCTTTCGTGGTTGAACAGGATACCGGAACAGCCAAAGATCCCGTAGCTCTCCCGGTAGTTGACTGTGATCCAATGGCCGTAGACCTTGGCCACGCCGTAGGGACTGCGGGGATGGAAGGGGGTGGTCTCCCGCTGGGGCACCTCTACCACCTTGCCGAACATTTCGCTGCTGCTGGCCTGATAGAAGCGGATCTTGGGATCCACGATGCGGATGGCCTCCAGCATGCGGGTGACGCCCAGGGCCGTGAATTCGCCGGTCAACACCGGCTGGGTGAAGCTGGTGGGCACGAAGCTCTGGGCGGCCAGGTTGTAGACTTCCTGCGGTCGATACTCCTGGAGGATCCCGATCAGGCTCATCTGGTCCAACAGGTCACCCTGGACGATCTCGAGCTGGTCCTGGATGTGTTTGATGCGGTCAAAGTTGATGGTGCTGGTCCGACGGACCATGCCGATGACCCGGTATCCTTTTTCCAGCAGAAACTCGGCCAGATAGCTACCATCCTGACCGGTGACGCCGGTAATCAATGCGGTACGCATTTTTCTTCACTCCTCTGAATCATTCCCGTCTCGACAGAAAACAGCTGCCCGTTTGGCAGCAGAGTCATTCCTCAAAATCGCGGGCGGAGATGGACGTAGGCCTGCCCGCGGGCCCGCCCGTGGGATCCCGGCGTAGCTGTTCCCGCCAGCTATCCAGCAGATCCCGCAACGAATCCTGTAAGGTGACCCGGGGTTGCCAGCCGGTGGCGGCCACCAGGCGCCGGTTATCACAGACGCTGATGGGCACATCGCTGGGGCGTAGACGGGTGGGATCCTGGGTCACCGACACCTGGGCAGGGGTCAACTGAAGCAGGGTATCCAGCAGCCAGCGCACAGGGCGGGCTTCCCCCCGCCCGATGTTGTAGACCTGGCCGGGCTCACCCCGGTTGATGACCAGCCAGTAGGCGCGGACCACATCCCGCACATCGGTGAAATCCCGCTGAGCCTCCAGGTTGCCCACCGCCACCACCGGTTCCCGCAGGCCCGCTTCAATTTCAGCAATCTGCCGGGCGAAGGCGCTGGCCACAAAATCGTCCGACTGACCCGGGCCAATATGGTTGAAACTTCTGGCTCGAATGGTGGGGATCCGGTGGCTGTTCCAATACTGCAGGCCCATCATGTCCTGGGCTACTTTGCTGACGCCGTAGGGGCTATTGGGGCGGAAGGGCGTCTCTTCATCGATGGGCAGATCCTCGGGCTGGACCAGGCCGTAGACTTCATTGGAAGTGACGATGAGGGTGCGGCAGTCCGGCGCCCAACGCCGCACCGCCTCCAGAAGGTTGAGCTGGCAGTGGATGTTCAGCTCGTAGGTGGTCCACGGCTGGGCCCAGCTCCCCCCCACGTCGCTCCAGGCAGCCAGGTGCAGGATCCGATCCGGCTGAACCTGCTGAATGAGCTCGCTCACCCACAGGGCGTTGCGCAGATCTCCCCGATGCAGGTGCAGGGCGCTGCGCAGATGCTGGATGCGCCGGTCGTGACGGTGGATGACGCCATGGATCTCCAGCGCCTCACCTGGCGGCAGAACGTCCGCCGTAGCCTGTGGCTCCCGCAGCAAATATTCGGCCAGGTGGCTGCCGGCAAACCCGGCGATCCCCGTCAACAAGACGCGCACTGTCTTTCCACGCTCCTTTCGTCTCCCGCTCGTCCATCGCCCGGCCCTCCCTCTCTCCCACCCTCGATTCCATCGCCAGGCAGGAAGTCCCGCACCATCCGGGTTGGGATGACAGGGGCTAGTATAGACCATCGGGCAGAGAGGGAACAAAGTGGCGGGTGAGTCAAATGGACTTCAAACAATGTACAAACAGTTCATTAGTGCCTTTCTGACGCCACTGTGCCATAGTAGTAGCACCAGAGACGAGGGTTTCAGCAAGACAGGAGTAGCCACCATGGTCCGAGTAGGGCATGGCGCAAGCGATTTAGCCACGGCGTGGCGGGTGCGGGACGCCCTGGCGGCCCACCCCTTGCTGGGAGGCGCCACGGCCCAGATCCAGATTGTGGCCAGCCGTGACAGCATTACCCTGGAGGGGTGGGCTGTGGATGAACGGGTACGAGCCCTGGCTGTCCAGCTTGCCCTGCGCGCGGCAGGCCGTCGCCCGGTCTATCCACATCTGCGCATTGGCCGCGCCCACGATGGGCGCCCGACCAACGGGCAGTCGCCCACAGGCGTAGCCGGCCAGGCTGCCCGCTCCTGGCCGGGTGAACGCTAACGAAATTTTAGCGCAGTTCTGACTGAACGATAACGGAATGCATGCGCCCATCTAACGTTGACGGCTTAGCGTTTTAGGCAAAACGCATGCAATGAAATACCTGTCATATGCATCAGTGTCTGACACAAATTTCCGACATTGATTTCTGACTCAGATGCTGGCACAGAAAGGAGGGATGAGTCATGCGGAGCACCATCTACGACAGCATGGTTCGTGACTTCGCGACCCTGGCTGACACCATGAACCGTCTGTTCGAGTGGCGCATGATGCCCTACAACTACGAGCGCAATGGTGGCAGCACCGGCGAGAGCGCCGTTCAGGGTCGGACTGTCTGGCTGCCGCTGGATGTCTGGGCCACCGATGACGCCTTCCACATCCAGGCCTACGTGCCCGGTATCCGGCCGGAGGACGTGGAGATCACCTGGAACAACGACGAGCTGATCATCCGGGGCCAGTTCCCGCCTCGCCAGGAAGGGGACCGGATCGAGTACTATAAACAGGAGCTCTTCCACGGGGCCTTCGAGCGGCGGCTGGGCTTCAACCTGCCTGTGGATGCGGAGCACATCGAGGCGACCTTTGAAAATGGCCTGTTGACCTTGACCGTGCCCAAGGCGGAATCCATCCGGCCCAAGCAGATCAAGGTGCAGGCCCGGTAAACCCAAACCCGATTTCTTTGCCCCATAGTCCATCCTCCTTTGGCGTGAGCCCTCCAGGCGTTGTACCTGGAGGGCTCCTGATTTTCTGGCCGGGCGGATGGGGCGCCATGGAAAATGGGATGACCCTCATGGAACTTTCATGACCACTTTTGCATTCTCGTGGTAAAATGTAAACAGTTTGCCGCAAATACGGCCAGGAAGCACTGGTTTGAACGATAAGGGAATGACATGCTGAAGAAACTTTATTACGCCATTGCCGGCGATCCCAATGAGAAGATCTTAAAACGCCACCAGCCCCTGGTGGACCGCATCAACGAGCTGGAAAAGTCCTTCGAGGCCAAAAGCGACGATGAACTCCGGGAGATGACCGAGCGCTTCCGCCAACGGGTCCAGGAGGCCGTCCGCCCCTTGAAGGAGGAGCTGGCGCGCGCGGAAGAAGAATACCTGGCCGTGGTGGGCACCGACCAGCAAAAATTTGCCCGCCTGGAAGTGGATCGCCTCAAAAAGGAAATTCTGGAGATCGAAGACTCGGTACTGACGGAAATTCTGCCCGAGGCCTTCGCCGCCGTCCGGGAGGCCAGCAAGCGCACCATCGGCCTCCGCCACTACGACGTGCAACTCCTGGGCGGGATCGTGCTGCACACGGGCGCCATCGCAGAGATGAAGACCGGTGAAGGTAAGACCCTGGTGGCCACCCTGCCCCTCTACCTCAACGCGCTGGCAGGGCGTGGCGTTCACCTGGTCACGCCCAACGACTACCTCTCCAAGGTGGGCCTCCAGCTCATGGGGCCCATCTACCACCTGTTGGGGCTGAGCGCGGCTGTGATCCAGAACAGCGCCGGCAGCCCGGACAAGGGTAGCTTCCTCTACGATCCCGAGTACCCGTCGGCCGACGACCGCTTTCAGGCCCTGCGGCCCATCACCCGGCGGGAAGCATACCAGGCCGACATCACCTACGGCACCAACAACGAGTTCGGCTTCGACTACCTGCGGGACAACATGGTCCAGGATATCTCCCAGCTCACCCAGCGGGAGCTCCACTACGCCATCGTGGACGAGGTGGATAACATCCTCATCGATGAGGCCCGCACCCCCCTCATCATCTCCGGGGAGGCCCGGGAAAGCTCCAACTACTATGTGGAGTTCGCCAACCTGGTCAAGCACCTGCGTCCCGAGGTCCACTACGTGGTCAACGAGAAGGAGCGGGTGGCCACCCTGACCGAGGAAGGCATCTCGTACATCGAGCAGCGGCTGGGCATCGAGAATCTCTACAGCCCGGAACACTTCGAGATGATCCCATACCTGGACAACGCGCTGCGGGCCCACGCCCTCTACAAGCGGGACCGGGACTACATCGTCCGCAACAACGAGGTCGTCATCGTGGACGAGTTCACCGGCCGCCTGATGGAAGGCCGACGCTACAGCGAGGGGCTGCACCAGGCCATCGAGGCCAAGGAAGGGGTCAAGGTCCAGAAGGAATCCATGACCCTGGCCACCATCACCTTCCAGAACTTCTTCCGCATGTACAACAAGCTGGCCGGCATGACCGGCACGGCCAAGACGGAAGAAGAAGAGTTCCAGCGTATCTACAACCTGGATGTGGTGGTGATCCCCACCTACAAGCCCATCATCCGCCAGGACCTGCCCGACCTGGTCTACCGGACCCAGGAGGCCAAGTTCAAGGCGGTGTTGGCGGACATCGAGGAGGCCCACAAGCGGGGGCAGCCGGTGCTGGTGGGCACGGTGGCCATCGAAACCAGTGAGCTGGTCAGCGCCATGCTCAAGCGCCGGGGCATCCCCCACGAGGTGCTCAATGCCAAGAACCATGAACGGGAGGCCACCATCATCGCCCAGGCCGGCCGCCCTGGCGCGGTCACCATTGCCACCAACATGGCCGGCCGTGGTGTGGACATCCTCCTGGGCGGCAACCCCGAGGGCCTGGCCCGGGAGCAGTTGCGCAAAGAAGGCTTCGACCTCAACGAGATCTCCCAGGCGGATTGGAACGCCTGCCTGGAGATGCTGAAACACGGCCAGGATCCCCTGCGGGTCTACAACACCCGGTGGGCCGAGGTCCTCAAGCAGAAGTATGAGGAAGTGGCCCGGGACCGGGAGCTGGTGAAGCAGTTGGGCGGCCTCCACGTGGTGGGTACGGAGCGGCACGAGGCCCGACGCATCGACAACCAGCTCCGTGGCCGCTCTGGCCGTCTGGGCGACCCCGGCAGCAGCCGCTTCTACCTGAGCCTGGAAGACGACCTGATGCGCCGTTTTGGCGGCGACCGCATCGCCAATCTGATGAACCGCCTGGGCGTGGAAGACGACATGCCCATCGAGGCCGGCCTGGTGAGCAAAGCCATCGAAAATGCCCAGAGCAAGGTAGAGGGCCATAACTTCGACATCCGCAAGCACGTGCTTCAGTACGACGAGGTGGTCAACGAACAGCGCAACCGCATCTACGACCAGCGCCGTCGCATCCTCACCGAGCCCTCCATGAAGAATTCCATCGTGGCCATGATCGAGGAGGAGGTGGGCGAGCTGGTGGACACCTTCACGGCCAGCGAGTACGAAGACGAGTGGCAACTGGAGGAGCTGGTCCAGGCCCTGCGGGCCCTCTTCCCCCTGCCCCAGGACTTCTCGGCCGAACAGTGGAAGGGGCTGCGGGCAGAGGAGATCGAAGAGCAGGCAGTGGCCTTGGCCCTGGAGGCCTACGCGGCCAAGGAGGCGGAGCTGGGCGAAGAGCTCATGCGCCGCATCGAGAAGCAGATCATGCTCCAGGCCGTGGACTACCGCTGGATCCACCACCTGACCGACCTGGACCGGCTGCGGGAAGGCATCGGCCTGCAGGCCTTCGCCCAGATCGACCCGCTGGTGGCCTACAAGCGGGAGGCCTTCCGCATGTACGGCGAGCTGATGGATGACATCCGCAGCGACATCGTCAAGGCCATCTTCAGCCTCCAGGTCCAGCGCCAGCCAGTGGCACCCACGCCCATCGCCCGCAACATCCGCACCAACCGGGATGGCAACGGCGCGGGCAAACCCCAGACGATGCGCAAGACTGGGCCAGAGCTGGGCCGCAATGACCCCTGCTGGTGCGGCAGCGGCAAGAAGTACAAGAATTGCCACATGCGCAGCGACCGTCAGCGGGCTGCCGGTGGCCAACGAGTACCGGCCGGGCAGTAGCCATGGCAGTACTCATGTTAGGCGCCCACATGTCCATCGCCGGCGGCGTCAGCCAGGCGCTGGATCGGGCCGCTTCCATCGGCAGCAACGCAGTCCAGGTCTTCACCAAGAACAACCGCCAGTGGAACGGCCCGCCTGTGGACGAGGCAGACGTGGCCCGCTGGCACGAGCAGATGGCCGCCCAGGGCATCCAATACGCGGTCAGCCACGCCAGCTATCTAATCAACCTGGCCAGCCCCAAGGATCCCCTGTGGGAGAAGAGCCTGCGGGCCCACAAGGACGAACTTCAGCGGGCCCATGCCTACGCCATCCCCCACGTGGTGTTGCATCCCGGCGCCCACACCGGCAGCGGCGAGAAAGCAGGCATCGCCCGCATCGCCGCAGCCCTCAACCGCATCCACCGGGAGACGCCTGAATGTGCCGACACCCTCACCCTGCTGGAGCTGATGGCCGGGCAGGGTAGCACCCTGGGCAAGTCCTTTGCCGAGCTACGGGCCATCATGGAACTGTTGGCAGAGCCAGGCCGGGTGGGAATCTGCGTGGACACCTGCCATGCCTTTGCGGCCGGCTACGACCTGCGCACGCCCGAGGGCTACGAGGCCATGCTGGCCGAGATGGAGCAGGAGGTGGGGCTGGATGCGCTCAAGTGCTGGCACTTCAACGACAGCAAGGGGAAGCTGGGCAGCCACGTGGATCGACACACCCACATCGGCGAAGGGGAGATCGGCGAGGCGGGCTTCGCCCACATCCTCAACGATCCCCGCTGGGACGGAATCGCCATGTTGCTGGAGACACCCAAAGGGGACGATCTGGCGGAGGATGTGATGAACCTGCGCCGGCTCTGTGCCCTGGTGGCCGATCCGTCCCGCATTCCGCCAGGGTTACGGGATGGCCACGAAACGGGTCAGGAAGCGGGCGGACCTCCATGAGGTCCGCCTGAAACTTGGATGGGGATTGATTACTTGACCACGTCGGCCAGCACTTTGGTCACCGTGGGAGGATGGAGGAGCATGTTGGCATAGTTGGCATTGGCCATGGGGCAGGCGCACTCTTTGCGCTTGATGCTCCCCCGCAGCGCTTCCATGGCCTGGCTGCGCCAGATGGGCGTGATGTCGTAGTCGTGTTCCCGCAGGTTGCCCACGGCCTCGGCGCGGATGCAGCAACTCCACAGGTCGCCGTTGGGGGCGATGTGGGCGCTGGCCCAGCCTGCGTAGCAGGGGATCACCTGATCCCGTTCCCGCAGCACCCGTTTGGCCAGCTGGTAGTACTGGGCCCGAAAGGCCTGGGTGAAGCGGGCGATACCCCGGGCCGGCGCCTGCCGGGCCTGCTGGCTCAGAAAATCGGCGATCTCGTCGTAGTCGTCCGGCCGGGGGGTGATGCCCCAGCCTACCGTGTCCAGCTCCACCCGTTCCTCAGCCACCTCAGTGATGTAGCTGTCGGGCTCCAGCGGCTGAAGCCCCGCGTAAATTTCCTTGAAGCGGTGGACGTTGAAGCGGCTGATCACCGTGTGCACCGTCAGCACCAGATTTTTGTGCTGTTGCTGCAGCGCCTTGAGCTGGCGCCAGGTTTCCATGGCCAGCTCCCAGTTCCCCTCCACGCCCCGGATGTCATCGTGCTCCTCGCCCACGCCGTCCAGGCTCAGGTTGATGCCGATGCTGGACTTGGGACATTCCCGGCAGATGCGGTCCACCATGGTGAGCACCCGCTCGGTCAGCATGCCGTTGGTGGGGATGGTGATCACTTCGGGCCGGCAGTGTCGGTAGGCACGGACCACCAGCTCGTCCAGATCCTTGCGCAGGAAGGGCTCGCCGCCGGTGAAGGTCATGTAGAAGGGCGCGCGGCCCAGGTGGGCGAAAACCCGCTCCCACTCGTCGACGGTCAGGTCGTCGTTGGGCTTCCGCCAGACATCACAGGTGCGGCACTTGCTGTTGCAGCGGAAGCTGACGCTGATCACCACCGAGAAGGGCTTGACCTTAGGCCACCCAAAGGCACGAAAGGCCCAATAGAGGGGCAACTTCGGCAATAGTCCCAACATCATGGGGTGTTATCCCACCACCACCTTCTTCTCGGAAGCACCGATGGCATCGACCGTCTGGTCCTTGCTGCCGATGAAGAAGCGCTTCACCTGGGCCAGGGTGTTGGGCAGGTTGGTCCAGTTCTCCTTGAACATCATCTTCTCCAAGACCCGCTCCGGGCGGTAGAGGTAGAAGCGGCGGTAGGCCTCCCGCCACTTGCGGACCACCAGCTCCGGATCGTAGCCCTCGTTCATGGTGAAACGGGCCTTCTGCTCGTGGATGGCGTAGTCGCTCCAGTTGTCGGCGAAGATCTGGCCGCCCTCCTTGATCATGTCGTACATGGCCGTACCGGGGAAGGGCGCAGCCAGCAGGAAATTGGCCAGCTTGGGGTCCAGCTCCAGGGCCAGCTGGATGGTCTTCTCCATGGTCTCCTCGTTGTCGCCGGGCATGCCGAAGATGAAGAAGCCCATGGTCTGCAGGCCGGCGGCCTTGGCGTTGGCGAAGGCCTCCCGCACCATGTCAATGGTCTGCCCCTTGCGGATCACGTTGCGCAGCATGTGCTCATCGCCATTTTCCACGCCGAAGCCAACCCGCTTGCAGCCGGCGGCCTTCATGAGCTGGAAGAGCTCCAGGTCGGTGTGGTTGACCTTCATGCCGTGGACCGTCACCCAGGGCACGGTGTTCAGCCCCTCTTCCACCAGCCGGCGGCAAAGCTCCTTGGCCCGGGGCAGCTTCAAGTTCCAGATGTCATCGGTGACGCCGATCTCCGTGGCGCCCAGCCCCTTGACCAGCCACTTCCACTCCTGGACCACACTTTCCACCGAGCGGGCCCGCCAGGTATCCCCCGTGACCGGCTTGGAGCAGAAGGTGCACTTGTAGGGGCAGCCCCGGCTGGTCAGGATGGTGAAGCTGCGGGCGTGGGGATCCAGGCCGTCGGTGAGGGGCTGGAGGTTGGTATAGCGGTCGATCTTGAAGAGATCGTGGGCCGGAAAGGGCAGCGCGTCCAGGTCCGGGATCATGGGGCTCTCAGGGCTGGCCACGATCTCGTCGCCATGGCGGAAGTGGATGCCGGGGATCACGTCCGGCCGGCGGCCCGCATCCAGGATGTTGACCAGTTCCAGGAAGCTGTACTCGCTCTCCCCCTTGAAGACGTAGTCCACGTACTCGTGGTGGGGCGGCTGCAGGGATTCCAGGGGCATGATGGTCAGGTGCGGTCCGCCCAGGACCGTGTGGAGCCCCCGCTTCTTGGCCAGGGCCGCCATCTCCCACGCCTCCTGAATCAGGGGGGTGGTGGCGGTGATGCCGATCAGCTGGTAGGGTTTGCCTGCCGCCTCGGCCTGGTCCAGGTAGTAGTCGACGCCCACGTCTTCAATGGCGGCATCGTAGATCATCACATCGTGGCCGCCTTCACGCAACACCGCGGCGAGGTAGCCGAGTCCCAGGGGGATGTGTTTGCGGGCGCTCCAGACTTTGGCCTCTGGACTGGCAAGAATTACACGCATAAAAAACCTCGAAGGTGAAAAGGTGAATTCGTGATGCGTAATGCGTAGAATATAAAAGACGAGAGTGCAGAATTTTCCTGCACTACGTTTTACACATTACTTACACATTACGCTCAGATGGCGCCCTCGGCTTCCACGGCCTTGCGCAGCCCCGTCTTCTCCTTCTTGGGGAAGAAGGTCCGCATGGCGATGCGCACGTTGCGGGGCAGGTTCAGCCAGAAATCCTTCTTCTTGATGCGGCGGATGATGGGCGAAGGCCGCAGGTAGAACTGGCGATACGCCCGTCGGTACATCTCCTCCACCAGCTCAGCAGTCATCTCGCCCATCTCATAGCGGGCTTTCTGCTCGAAGAAGACGTAGTCCTCCCAGTCGTTGATCAGGAAGCGACCCTGGCGTTTCACGATCTCGTAGACCTTGGTGCCGGGGTAGGGCGTCATCATGGAGAAGTTGGCAATCATCGGATCCAGCTCGATGGCAAAGTCGATGGTACGCTGCATGGATTCCCGGGTGTCGCCCGGCAGCCCGATGATCATGAAAGCGATGGTCTCCAGCCCTACTTCCTTGGCATTCTTGAAGGCCTGGCGGATGGTGTCGTGATCCACCTTCTTGTCGATGCTCTTGAGGATTTCGGGATCGCCCGTCTCCACGCCAAAGGCGGTGCGCTTCAGGCCGGCCTGCTTCAAGAGGGCCAGCAGCTCTTTACTGGCCAGGTTGGCCCGGATGCCGTTGACGAAGATCCAGGGGACGTGGTTGAGCTTGTGTTCGATGAGCAGCTTTGCCAGCTCTTCCAGCCGCTTGACGCGAATGTTGGCGCTGTCATCCAGGACGCCGATCTCCTGCGCGCCCAGGTCCTCCACCAGGTGGCGCCATTCGGCCAGGACGTTCTCCGGGCTGCGGCTGCGCCACTTGATGGGCATGATGCTCTGGCTGCAGAAGGTGCAGCGGTAGGGGCAGCCCCGGCTGGTGAGGATGCTGAAACTGCGGGCGCCGTCCACATGGTCGGTGGCCGGCTGCAGGTTGGTGTAGCGGTCCATCTTAAAGAGATGGTAGGCGGGCCAGGGCAGGCTGTCCAGGTCGGCGATGGGGGGCCGATCCGGGTTGTTGTGGATCTGGCCGTCGCTGGTCTTGTAGGTGATCCCCAGGCAGTCGGAGAAGATCTCGTTCTCCGGGTGCATGAAGGCTTCGGTGTGGTAGGAGGGCTGATCCTTGAGGTAGGCTTCCAACCGGTTGCAGATATCGATCCAGGTCTCCTCGCCTTCGCCCCGCACCACGATATCCACATAGGGCTTCTCGCAGCTCTCCTCAGGCAGGACGCTCACGTGGGGCCCGCCCAGGACAATGGGGCAGTCGTGGACCTCCTTGATGGCGCGTGCCGTGCGCCAGGCCTGTTTGACCTGGGGCGTGTTGGCCGTGATGCCGACAATGTGGGGGCGAAACTCCTGGACAAAGTCGGCCACGGACCGGCGCTCCACGTCGGCATCGAAGATCACCACCTCGTCGCCCCGACGCTCACTGACAGCCGCCAGATAGGCCAGGCCCAGATGAGGCGTCGTCCGGGTGTCGATGGGCAGGCGAAATTTTGGATTGATTAATGCGACACGCACAGTGATCCCTCCTCAATCAAGGGTACAGTATCGATAAGAACGCGTGGGATTCTACCACGGCTTCCCCGATCGCCCAAATTAATATGAAACGCTTGATAAAAATTAGCGGCCCGGGTAGGCATCAGTAGCTGCCCACCGACGGGTCGATCTCCCGGGCCCAGGCATCGATGCCGCCGGCCATGTTGTAGACCCGCTTCCAGCCCTGCTGGCGGAGCCAGGCTGCCACCTGAGCACTGCGCACGCCGTGGTGGCAAAAGACCACGATCTCCGCCTCCCGATCCAGGAGCGCCTCGGGCAGGGCATCCAACTGGCGCTCGGCCAGCTCGCTCAGGGGGACGGTCAGAATTTCGGCATCATCAATGCGGGCGGCGGTCCACTCCACCGGCTCCCGCACATCCAGCCATAAAAAAGGAACGCCAGAACGGCGCTTTTCTGCCACTTCCTGGACGGTCAGTTCGGGTACACCAAAGGGATTGGGCATCACAATCTCCCTCGAAGCGATGGAGTGTCAGGAGGATGGGTGGGGCGAGCGGTTGTAGAGCGCCGAGATGTCGATGTCGGTGATGGCATTCACGCCCTTAATCTCGGGAAAATGTTCCTTGAGCAACCGCTGAATGCCCAGTTTCATGGTCAGCAGGCTGATGGGGCAGTCGATACAGGCCCCCAACATCTGAATGTGGGCAATGCCACTCTCGTCCACCCTCAAGAGCGCCACATCCCCGCCGTCCATGTACAGGGTGGGGCGATAGGTATCCAGGACCGCCTGGATACGCGCTTCCAGGGAGTCTTCACGGTCGGAGGTGGACGGAAGTGTTGCCTCCTGGGATGCCGTACGCGCCGGCGATGCCTCTACAAAATCTGCCATGGTTCTGTTCACTGGTTCCTTCACCCATTTCCCTCCAGGCTTGAGTCAATCCCGGCAGAAGCCCACAGATGGCTGCTGCCGGAAGTCATACAGCCGAATTTCTGGCGTGGTATTGACGCCAGACTGTGCTGAATCCTGGAAGGCCCGTCAGCTTACCAGATCGTCAATGGGCCGGCGGCCCGCATAGCCAGCGTTCAAGTCGTGCCAGTACAGAATGTCCTCTTCCCCATAATGCCAGCAGAGGTAAATCTCCCGGCCGGCCCGTTTGCCCAAAAAGTCCACCAACCCCTGGTCGATATCCTTGACCAGCACGCCCAGGTTCATGATGCCTTTGACGCCCTTCTCCAACTGGCAGAACTCCTGGTAAAGGTCGCTGGCGGCCCGGCTGCCGCCATTGGTGGCAGCCTTCTGCAGCACGGGCCAGGCATCAGGGCGCAGGCGCAAAATCTCGCGCCGGGCGCGCTGGATGTGCTCCATCAACTCTTTCACCTGGGGCAGAATGGCCCGGGCCTCGGCCAGGGTAAAGTATCGTGCATTCATGAAATCGTCGGATGCTCGAAGGAGAACCTCCGTTGTCTCCCGAGGGCAAAGGCCGCCCAGGGACAGAAATTGGGCGAGGAGGGGAAAGTCTCCTCGCCCAATGGGTACCGGAAAGTTTAAGATGGTTTAATGGCCGCAGCTCTGTTCGGGCACAGCCTCGCCGGTATGGGTGCGGGCTGTCCGGAAGCTGCTGCCGCAGCCACAGGCGCTGACCGCCTGGGGGTTCTCGATGTGGAAGCCGCCCCCCATCAAATTGTCCACATAGTCAATGTTGGAACCGTCGATGTAAAAGAGGCTGGTGGGATCGACCAGGACCCGCAGGCCGTGCTGCTCGTAGACCTCATCCCCTTCCCGGATGTTGTCATCGAAGGTCATGCCGTACTGCATGCCTCCGCAGCCACCGCCCTTGACGAAGACACGCAGGGCGTGGGTCTCGCGCAGCCCCTTTTGCTCCATGATGCTGGCCAGTTTCTCTGCAGCAGCGGGAGTCAGAGTAATCATTTCCAGGCTTCTCCTTGACTGAATAGTTGCTCAAGTTCGACTGAACTCGTCACCGAATCACACGACTCTGAATCGCAATCGATAAGCAGCGTTAAATGTCAACGTTCCACACAAATTGTACCCGGTAGGGCCCGGAGTGCCAATTTGCCCGTCCACCGACCTACCGCGCCCTGGCCAGGAAGCGGATGATCTAACCGCCGATCTGGTTCATGGCCCGATTGGCGGCGTAGAGCCCCTCGGCCAGCCCATGCCCCCATGGCTTGTGGAAGGCCGCATCCCGCATGAGGGTGCGCATCTCCTCGAAAGTGGCTCCCTGGCGTAGGGGCGTCAACAGATCCACCTCGTCGTCTCGCAGGAGGCAGAGCCGGAGCTTGCCATCGGCCGTTAATCGGACCCGCCCACAGCCCTGGCAGAAGGGCTCGGTCACACTGCTGATGAAGCCCAGGGTGCCCAGCGCGCCGGGAATGCGGAAAGGACGGCTGGGATCCAGGTAGTCGTAGCCCACCTCTTCCAGCGGTCCAAAAACGGCCTCCACCCGCTCCCGGATCTCCCGGAAGGAGACAACGTTGCTCTGCTGGAAATCAGCCACCTCGCCGAAGGGCATCATCTCGATGAAGCGGACTTCCCAATCGTTCTCCAGGGTCAAACGGGCCAGGTCAATCACGTCATCGTCGTTGAAATGACGAACCACCACGCAGTTGAGCTTGAGGGGGCGCAGGCCGGCTTCCTCGGCGGCCCGAATGCCCCGCCACACATCCTCCATCCGCCCCCAGCGGGTGATACGGTGGAATTTGTCCGGGTTGAGGGTGTCGATGCTGATGTTGACCCGCTTGAGGCCTGCCTCGGCCAGGGGACGTGCCAGCTTGTCCAGGAGGATGCCGTTGGTGGTCATGGCGATGTCCCGGATGCCGGGCACCGACGCAATCCCACGCACAATCTCCACCACACCGGGCCGGATGGTGGGCTCGCCGCCGGTGAGCCGAATCTTGTCGACGCCCAGGCTGGCTGCCACCTGGACCAGGAAGAGGATCTCCTCGTCGGTCATCAGCTCGTGGCGGGGGCGGAAGTGCATATCCTCCGGCATGCAGTAGACGCAGCGCAGGTTGCAGGCGTCCGTGAGACTGATGCGCAAATAGTGAATCCGCCGCCCATAGCTGTCGTGCATGGGGGTGATGGGCAGGGGATCCGGCACCGGATCGATGGTGACGGAACCTGGTATATCGGCATGAAATTGAAGTTGAGTGCGCAACGTAAGCTCTCCCCTATTCTGGCCTTTCAAGGCGGAACAGTCCCCCTGTGGCTTGTCCAAAGGGCACCGAATGGGCTGCTATGCCATGAGCATGATCTCGCTGCGGGCCACTCCTTCCGTTTGTTCGGGGGAATCTCCGGCAATGCAGATTTCGTAGGTACAGCAATGCCCATCTTCCACCATGGAGCGGATGCGCCGGCAGGTTTGCCCCATCAGCTCGTTGATCAGCTCCTGATCCATCAGGCAAAGCTCCCGGTGATCGGCTGAAACGCCGGCGTAGGGACAGTTGTATTTGTGGAGCAGGTAGCGGCCGGGCCGGGTATCATCCTCTTCCAGTTCCACCTCCCAGCGAGCCAGGTACCCCCGCTCGCGCAAAAACTGGGTGACCTGCCCCAGCCGCTCCTCCAGGGAGAGGGCGGCCAGCTCATCCGCGGCCAACTCCGCGGCAAAACGCCGGGCCAATGCACGGAAGGCCTTATCCACCTCATCGGGGGGGAGGATGGCCTTCAACTGGCGGACCAACCCGGCAGCCAGGGCGGCGAAATTGTCTGGGAAATGTTCGTTGGCTTCTGGGGTGAGGGCATAGACCTGTTGCGGCCGCCCCACATGTCCCTTGCGCTCCAGGCGGTCCACACAGATCAGGTTATCTCCCTGCAGCACGTCCAAATGGTGGCGCACCGAGACCGGCGCCATATCCAGCGCCTGGGCCAACTCGGCAACGGTGGCCCCTTCCCGTTCTTTCAAAATTTCCAGGATCTGCTTGCGAACTGCGTGCACAGTGCTTTTGACCTAACCCAGGGTAGATGGGACCCGATGCCAAAGACAAGAGCACTATACCATAGGGGGTGTCCTGTGTCAATTATTATGAAATTGATGATAAATATTAGGTCAGTGCCACACCAAGCGTCACGAAAAATTCTCTCGAATAAGTGAAATCAACGCAACGCTCTATTGATTGGTCTCAACATCTAGTACAAATCCCGGGCAAATCCAGGACTCAAATTTGCACAAAACGAATGGACGAACAAGTCAATAACAGACGACAGAAAACAGGTGCTGGAAACGCAACGGTGAAATTTTTCACAGATCTGCAAGATCTCGCCCGTCTGAAAAAACAGATACAGCCAGGGTCAGGGTCTCCTCCGGACCACTGATGTTGCGTCTCGATATCCAAGTGGGCTCTGCTCTCTTCATCGTGGGTGACTCCAATGCCCCCCGGTGGACAAATCCGGCAATAATCGATAATGAAGGGCAGTGGAAGACGGTGGTCTGTACGGTTTCCCCATGGACTCATGGATATGAAACAGCATGTTCTCCAATATCTAGCAGTTTACCGGATTCAGTCGTCCATATAATCGGCTTTTGCTGTTCTCCCCTCGTAATAAATGTATAAATTGTCATCATATCACCAACGATCACCACCCAATCGCGTGCCTCAATATTGTCAAACTGGAAATATCCATTGTCATCAGAAAATGTAGAAGGACTAAAAGAGTTGCTTAATGTCCAAAAGCAATCTGTTTCTTTGTCTTGTGGAGTAGTGTTTTCAGGGCAGTAAACTTCCGCCAGACGAATCACTGCATTTGTAATGGGCTGCCCAGTTACAGTGTGGAGAATTCTGCCGCGAAGAGATGCTCCTTCGCCGTAGGTGGGCACAAAGGCCAGAGGGCTCTCCGGTGCAAGCGGTGAAACTGGACTTTCCGGTTGTCCCACCGAGCCCCCCGACTTTTTGTTAACTTCTGTAACGGAAGTTCTCGCTTCACTCGAGGTGACAGTTGGATTAGGGAGAGGTTCTTTTTGTCGTGTATTACAAGAGACAAGGATCATCAAACTCATGAAGAAAATCGTGAAAAGACGGATGCGACGAACTATTGTATATAGGCATACCATTTTCTTCTCTTATCCTTTCAGATTCAGCCAAACCCAGCACTCTACCACATTGATTATTGAGGGTATAGGCGATGGAGTTTGAACCAAGCATCTGCCGTGGTGAAGCGCCACTCTACGGTGGCCCGGGCCGCGTTCCGGTCCTCTTCCCACGCCTTCACCTCCTGACATA